>JBPCNM010000107.1:0-18533 GCA_051001255.1 Solirubrobacteraceae bacterium | reverse complement strand
CCACCGGGAAGCTGGCCGATGTGACGGGTTACCGGCCCGACTACCACCTCTGCCCGCAGTACCACCACGCGATCGAGCTGATCGGCAAGCGCTGGACCGGGGTGATCCTCGGCGCCCTGCTGTACGGCCACAGCCGCTACGCCGACATCCGCGGCGCGGTGCCGCATCTCTCGGACACCATGCTCGGTCAACGCTTGCGTGAACTCGAAGCCGAGGGGATCGTCACGCGCGAGGTGTCGGCGCGGCCGCCGGTCCGCGTCGACTATCGCCTCACCGAGAAGGGCCGCGCGCTCGAGGCGGCGATCGGGGCGATCTCCGCCTGGGCCGACCACTGGGTCGAGCCGCACGCCGAGGGCGACTCCTGACCGGCTGTCAGCCCGCTGCCGACTTGTCGAAGTGCACGAGCACGACGTCCGGGTTGAGCCTCTCTCGGCGTACCTCGACGTACCCGAGGCGCTGGTAGAGACGGATGTTCGCGGCGCTGAGGTGCCCCGTGAAGAGGGTGAAGCGGTCCACGGTCGCAGGCGCCCGCTGCTCGAGCGCCGCCAGCAGGGATGTTCCAATACCGCGCCCCTGCATGTCCGGCGCAATCGTCAAACGGCCGACGTGGAGGACGGATCCCTCCAGCTGAGCACGGCCGGCCCCCACGATGCGCTGGCCCACGACGGCCTTGAGGGCAAGGCTCGAGGACAGCTCGTCGGCCAGCTCGTCATAGGTCTGGAGCAGCGCCGGCAGACCGGTGTCACCGTAGAGCTGCGCTTCGGTGACGTAAGCGGCCCGCTGGAGGGTGAGCAGCTCCCCGACGTCCGCGAGCTCCACCGGAGATATCAGCACATCGGCCACGCCGGGAGTGTATGAGCGGGAGCCGGTCGGCTTGGGCGCCTGTGGTTCGAGACTCGGTTGTCAGGGGCGTGGCCCGGCCGGGATGAGGGCGAGGGTGGTGAGCGTCGCGGCCAGGAACAGTCCCGCGGTCAACAGCCCGGCGGTGTGCAAGCCGGCGATGAAGTCGTCCGCCTGCGTGGCGGGGCCGGCGAGGGCGCCGAAGGCGGCGATGCCGATGACGCCGCCGGCTTGGCGAGCGGCGTTGTTGACGCCGGACGCCAATCCGGCCCGCTCCGGTTCGACGGCGCCGATCGCGGCCGCCACGACGGCCGGGGTGAGCAGGCCCAGCCCGATGCCCCACGGCAGCATCGCGGCCAGCAGCGTCGGGTACTCCGATTGCGGCTGGAGCCGGGCCAGTAGCGCGACGCCGGCCGCGGCGATCAGCAGCCCGGTCGCCATCGGGAGCCTGGGGCCGAAGCGGGCGGTGAGTCGCCCGGCGACGGGCGCGAGCACCGAGAGCGGCAGGAACAGGGGCAACACCGCGACGCCGGCGGCCAGCGCGGACCGGTGTTGCACGGTCTGCAGGTACAGCGTGAACAGGAAGAGCAGTCCCAGCGTGCCGAGGTTCATCACGCCGGCAACGGCGTTGGCAGCCGAGAAGCGCGCGCGGCGGAACAGCTCCAGTGGCAGCATCGGATCGGTGCGCACGTGCTCGACGGCCAGGAAGCCTGCGAGCAGCGCCAGGGCCGCGATCACCGCCGCGCCGACCGTCCGGTCGAGCCCTGCGTGGCCGGCCTGGATGAACACGACGGTGACCGCCGCCAGGCACAACCCGCCGAGCAGCACGCCGGGGCGGTCGAGCCGCCGCGTCCGATCCCCAGTGCTCTCGCGTACCACCCATGCGGCCACGACGGCGGCGAGGAGCACGATCGGCACGTTGACGAAGAACACCGCCCGCCAGCCGATCCCGTCCACGAGCGCGCCGCCGAGGAGTGGGCCCGCAGGTAGGGCAACGGCGCCGACGCCGGCCCAGATCCCGATCGCGCGGGCCTGCTCGCCCTTGCCGGGAAACGCGTGCGTGATGATCGCGAGCGTCCCGGGCAGCAGCATCGCCGCGCCGACGCCCTGCACCACCCGGGCGCCGATCAGCACGCCGGTGCTCGAAGCGAGCCCGCAGCCGAGCGACGCCACTCCGAACACGACCAGCCCGGACAGCACGATTCGCTTATGGCCGCGCAGATCGCCGGCGGTGCCTCCGGCGAGGAGCAGGCTGGCCAGCGCGAGCGCGTACCCGTCCACCACCCACTGCAGCCCGCTGACGCCTGCGCCGAGGCCCGAGCCGATCTGCGGCAGGGCGACGTTCACGACGGTCACGTCGAGCAGCACGAGGAAGTACCCGACGCACATCACCACCAACACCAGCCACCGCGACGACACCTCGACCCGGTCGCCCGGCGGGCGTCCGGTCTCCCGCGTGCGGTGCTGTGCCCTGGGCTCGCGCGTCACGGCTTCATGGTGGCCCCGAAACGCTTCGGCGCGCACCGTAGCGTTCCCGGCCGGCTGCTTGATCCGAGCGCCGGTCCGTTATCGGCTGTGCGACTGTGCGCGCGGGTCGCCTGGCCGCGCGTCCGCCGGAGGAGCGCCCAGACCCGGGATCGCAGACCCGGGCGTCACGACATCCCGTCCGAGGAGCCGGCCGTCGTACCCGAAGGGCTGCTCGCGCAGCGCCCGCGTGTAGCGCGGGATGGTCTCTCGGGTCAGCGATCCGCCGTGCATCGCGTGCATCCACTCGGGCCGGAGCGCCTCGATGCGGTCGGCGACCGCTCGCACCGGGCGCTCGTGCGCGAAGATCCCGAGCTCGCGATAGTACGCGCACATCTCGGCGCCGAGATCCTCGTCGACGGTGACGGGCTGCTCGCCCGGCTGGATGTAGAGGTCGGCGGGGAACGTGCTGCGCGTCGTCTCCTCGAAGATCATCATCGAGTCCCAGTGGTGCACGTGCGGCGTCTCGAGGAAGCGGAGCCGATGCCTGCCCAGGTCGAGCAGCTCCCCGTCGGAGACGCCCTGCACCTTGCCGCGGTAGTCCCAGCCGGCGAGGTTGACTCCCGCCGACAGGGCGCTGCCGACGAGCGTCGACTCCGGTGCCTCGGCGAGGAAGCGATCCATCCCCCCGCACTCGTCGGCCTCGAAGTGCAGCAGTGCGACGAACTGCAGGCGCGCGGGATCGAGCACCTCGGCCACCGCGCCTCGCACCGCTTCATACAGCTGATGCATGCCCGTGTGGACGAGCGCCGGACGCTCGTCGTCGATCAGGAACTGGTTGAACGTGATCCCGGCCGCCGGCACCCAGGTCGCGATGCGGTAGATGCCCTCGACCACGTGGTCGATCCGCGTACTCGGTTGCTCCACGTCGCTCAGGCTCCTCTCGCCGGCAGGCTGAAGGCGGATCAGATGCCGCCGCTGCGCTTCTCGATCATCCCAGACCCCGGGGCGGACGACTACGCGGAAGGCGCTGCGCAGCGGGGCGCGCCGTACTCGCCCCATGCGCGCGACAGCCGGTCGACGCCCTTGCGCAACTCGTCGTGCGGCTGCACGTACATCAGCCGAAGGCAGCCGGCGTGCGCAGCCTGGCGCGAGAAGGCCCGGCCGGGCGCGCAACGTACGCCGTGACGCTCCGCCTCGCGAAGGAAGCCGATGCCGTCGCCGAGCGCGGCGGGCGCGCGGATCCAGCCCACCCGCAACCCGTTCCAGATCAGCTTGCTGAGCGAGCCGACGGTGCAGACGGCCGCGTCGCGAGGCGCGAATGCGGCGAGCGGGGGCGGCTGATCGGCGAGCGTGAAGTCGGAGAAGATGTTGTCCTCGAGGACCACGGTCCCGAGGCGCTGGCTCTCGCGGGCGAGCACGGCGCGGGCGTCGGCGGACAGGACACGGCCGGTGATCGCGTGGCAGCCGGTCCGCGGCACGATCGAGTCCTCGAACGGGATGCCCGCGAGGCGCTCGCCGCGCTCGATCGCGCCGCGCAGGGCGTCGGCCAGCTTGGCGTAGAGGGGGCCATCGAGGGCTCTAAAGCGACCACGACAACCGGCTGATCCTGGTCGTCGACGATCTCCGGACCGGGAGGTCGGTCAGCGAGGCATGGATGCGTGAGTGGGCCTGACCCCCGGATCATCGCGGCGCGCTCTCGCCGATCGGTCGGTGCGCGCGGGGCGCTGCGCCCGTACGCTGGCGCCATGAACGACGGTTCGAGCCGCACCGAGGCGTTCCGCGCCCTGCACCATGCCGCTGAGCCGCTCCTGCTGCCCAACGCCTGGGACTTCGCCTCGGCGGCCGCCCTGGCGGCGGCCGGCTTCCCGGCGGTGGGCACGACGAGCCTCGGCGTCGCGGCGGCGTGCGGCAAGCCCGACGGGGTCGGGGCCACGCGAGGCGAGACCTTGGCACTCGCCGATCGGATCGGTGCGCTGCCGTGCCTGGTCACCGTCGACATCGAGGGCGGCTTCAGCGACCGGGTCGAGGATGTGGCGGACGTCGCTGCTCGGCTCAGCGCCGCCGGCGTCGTGGGCGTGAACATCGAGGACGGACGCGCCGACGGGTCGCTGCGCCCGACCGATCTCCACGGCGAGCTGATCGCGACGATCAAGCAACGCGTGCCCGACCTGTTCGTCAACGCGAGGACGGACACCTACTGGCTCGGCGGCGAGCACGCGGCGATCGCACCGACCGTCGACCGCGCCACGGCCTACGTCGCCGCCGGCGCGGACGGGGTCTTCGTGCCCGGTGTCGTCGACGGCGCGGCCGTCGAGGCGCTCGTCGGCGACATCCCGGTGCCCCTCAACGTCCTCTTCACTCCCGGCCGCCAGCGACTGCCCGAGCTGGCTGAGCTCGGCGTGCGGCGCGTCAGCACCGGCTCGCTGCTCTTCCGCGCCGCGCTCGGCTCGGCGGTCGCCGCCGCCGCCGCGCTCGCACAGGGACGGCCGGTGACCACGGGCGGGATCCCGTCCTACGACGACATCCAAGCGCTCACGCCCGGCTGACCGACCTGGGCCACCACGACGGTGGAGGTACACGACCCATGACGCACCCGCACGCCTGGCCTTGTCGCGCGCGGGTGAGTTGGCGAGGCTCGGGCAGGTGAGATGGCAGGCCCTTGAGATCATTGCGCGCGTGCGGTTCTCGGAGATCGTCGCTCGCGTCAAACGGCTTCAGCACCCGGTCTTCAGCCGTTGGCGTCGGGGTCGCACGTCGCGTTCGTCGAGACGAGGCGAGTGCTCTTCTCGACCTACTTCAGCCGAGGTGCCCGAGGAGTGCGTGCGCTCGGTCCTGGAGATCCGCGGCTTCCTCAGCGATCTGATTCGCGACGGCGGGATCGCGAACGAGCTCGTCGAACCGCTCCGGCTGATGCGCCGCTAGCAGGGGGATCGTCCATCGGCACCCCCATCCGATATCCCCGGTCAGTCATTCGATCGGTTGCCGCCTCCGAGTAACGCCTCGAGTCTGGCGATGACGAGGTCGGGTGCTTTCTCGGGGAGGAAGTGGCCGGCGTCGAGGGCGTCGCCGGTGACGTCGTCTGCCCACGCTTTCCAGATCTCGAGCGGGTCGTACCAGCTCGCGACGGGTCCGAAGGCGCTCCATAGCGGCGGTCCGCGATCAACGTAGCCCTGGGTCTGGCTCCGAGCACCGTTGAGACGCGGCTGTGAAGCAGGACGCTACTGAGGAGCGGTCCGCTCGCCAGCGCGCATCGCGTGCGCGAATGGTCCCGTAAGTCGATCGCTATCTGCCCGCGTCACGGTCGATTCCGAGGATCAGCGCGAGGGCCGTCTCGATCTGATCGATGGTCACCGGCTCGACGCTTCCGATTCGGCGCATGAGCCGCGAGGCGACGACGGCTCTGACTGCCTTGCAGATGGCGAGACTCGGGCGGTCGACACCGGAGGTGGGCGCAACCTCGACCCGGAGTGCCGACGGCGCCTGCGAGCTTGACAGCGGGACGACCACGATCAGGTCGGCCGGGGTGCCGGTACTCAGCTCGTCTACCGAGACGACGACCGCAGGGCGGGTCTTGCCCGGCTCGCCAGCGCGTCCTGCGCCCAGCGCGACGAGCCAGATCTCTCCGCGACGCGGAGTGTCAGTCGAGGCCATCCTCGAGCGTGGCCTCCCACCCGCGGACCTCGGCCTGCGCCTCGGGATTTTGCGCGTCGATGCGGTTGGCCTCGCGCTCGGAGCGCCAGACGGCTTCGCGTCGACGCTCGTCCGCGATCTCGGCAAGCATCGCTGCCAGCGATATTCCCCGCTCGCGCGCCTGCGCGGCAAGGAGGTCGCGCGTCGCGCGCGTCACGCGGATCGTACTCGTCTGGGACGCCATGTCGCTGCACGATAGCGCCTAGACGCAGCGCCACAAAGGGCCAAGCTGACGCTGATCGCGTCCCGGCGCACGATCTCGTGGCGCTGCTGGCCGGGATCCGCGCCGTCACGGGCGAGGTCCCGCTCGTGGGTTGCTCCACCGCGGGCGAGATCGCGACCGGAGGGCCGGGGGACGCCGGCGTCGTCGTGACCTGCCTGGGCGGCCCGGGCTTCTCTGTGCGCACGGGACGCCCCGCGCGACCTGCGCGCCGCCGGCGCGACCGCGGCGCGCGGCGTGGCCGGGCTCGGGCCGCGCCCACACCGCGTGCTCCTGCTGCTCAGCGACGGGCTGGCCGGCGACCAGCAGGAGGTCGTCCGCGGCGCGCACAGCGTGGCGGGCGGAGGCGTGCCCCTCGTGGGCGGGTGCGCGGGAGACGACCTCAAGATGACGCGTGCCTTCCAGTTTTACGACGGCGCGGTCGTGCACGACGCCGTGGTGGCGGCGGCCATCGGCTCCGACGCGCCGATCGGGCTGGGCGTACGCCACGGATGGCGCGCCGTGGGCGAGCCGATGCTGGTCACCGCGAGCGACGGCAACCGGGTCCACGAGCTCGACGGCCGGCCCGCGCTCGACGTCTATCTCGCCCGGCTCAGCGCTCCGCTCGAGGCCCACGAAGATCCCGCGGCCTTCACGCGCTTCGCCCTCACCCATCCGCTCGGCCTGAGCGCACGGGGCCGGGAGCAGCATGTGCGCTTCGCGGGGGAGGCGGACTTCGACACCCGCTCGCTCGGGTGCATCGCGGCGGTGCCCCAGAACGGTCTCGTGTGGTTGATGGAGGGCGACGACGCCTCCGTGCTCGAGGCGACCGATGCCGCCTGCGCGGACGCGTTGGCGCCGCTCGGCGTTCACGCCCCGCTCGGTCTGCTGGCCTTCGACTGCATCGCGCGGCGCGGCGTGCTGGGCGAGGACGGCATCCGCCGTGAGGTGGGGCGCGTCGCGCAGCGCGCCGGTGGAGCGCCCGTCGCCGGTTTCTACACCTACGGCGAGATCGCCCGCCTCCGCGGCACGAGCGGCTTTCACAACCAGACGCTCGTGGTCCTCGCCCTGGCCTGACGTGCTCGATCCCCGTGAGAGCTGGTCGACGCAGCAGCTCGTCGACTTCCTGGCCGTGGTCGACGCCTGCGAGGACGCCGGGTCGGCGCAGGAGACGGCCGTCGAGCGTGCCGCCGAGGCCCTCGAGGCCGACGTCGGCGCCCTCGTCGAGGGCGGCGCGGTCGTGGCCAGTGCCTGCTTCGCGGACGGCGAGGCCCCGGCTGAGGCCCTCGTTGCGGCGGCGTCGGCCCGCATGGGGAGCCTGACGCTGCCGTGGGGTGAGGCGTGCCGCACGCTCGCGCTCCCCCTGCGGCCCGGCGGAGACGCCCGGCTGCTGCTCGGTCGCACCGGCAACGACGATTTCGCGGCCGAGGAGGCGAGCCTCCTGGGCGGGATGGCGCAGGTCCTGGCGCTCAGCCGCCGCCGGACCATCGAGCTCGTCGAGTCGCTCCAGGAGCGCCTGACTCTGCTCGAGCGACTCGCATGCATCCAACACGCGATCGTGCGGCGCGCCGAGCTCTCCGAGGTCCTCGAGGCGATCGTGCGCGACGTGAGCGAGCTGGTCGGGGCCGAGGTCGTGGCCCTGCGACTCGTCGATCCCGAGGGCCGCGCCGGGCAACCGCTGGCCGTGCTGTTTTCTCGACGTCGACGACTTCAAGTCGATCAACGACGAGCTCGGCCACCCCGCCGGCGACGAGCTCCTCCGCCAGGTGGCCGGGCGGCTCCGCGAGGCCATCCGGTCAGAGGACGTCGTCGCGCGCCTGGGGGGCGACGAGTTCGCGGTCGCCCTCGAGACGACGCCCGAGGCCGCCATGAGAACGGCGCGCCGGATCCTCGACGCATGCGAGCGCCCGTCCACCCTGCCGGGACGCACGACACGGGTCGGCGTGAGCATCGGCGTGGTCGCCGGAGACGAGGCGCCCGACGAGCTCCTGCGCCACGCGGACCTCGCCCTGTACGAGGCCAAGGCGGCCGGCAAGGGCCGCTGCGTGTCCTACTCCCCCGACATGCAGGCCACCACGCGGCGGCGCCTGGGGCTTGAGCGCGACCTGCGCCGTGCCCTCGAGGCGGGGGAGCTGCTCCTGCAGTACCAGCCCATCTTCCGGTTGGCGACCGAGGAGCTCGTGGGCGTCGAGGCGCTGCTGCGCTGGCGTCATCCCGAGCTCGGCCTGCTCCCGCCTGTCGAGTTCATCCCCATCGCCGAGGCGACGCGCCCTCATCGTCCCCATCGGGCGCTGGGTGCTGGAGGAGGCGTGCCGGCAGGCCGCCGAGTGGGCCCGGCGGTGGCCCGTCGTCGAGATGGGCATCAACGTCTCGGGCCTGCAGCTGGCCGAACCGTCGTTCACCTCCGAGCTCGCCGTCATCCTGGCCCGCACGGGGCTCCCGCCCGAGGCACTCGTCCTCGAGCTCACGGAAACCGTGCTCATGGGAGGACGTCGAGGCGACGACCGACCGCCTGTGGGCGGCCCGGGAGCTCGGCGTGCAGATCGCGGTGGACGACTTCGGCACGGGCTACTCGTCCTTGCAGTACCTCCTGCGCTTCCCACTGGACATCCTCAAGATGCCGCGCGCGTTCGTCGAGCACATCGACGGCCCGCGCCACGAGCAGGCCGTCGGGCGCGCGATCCTGGACCTCGCCACCAGCCTGCGTCTCCGCGTGGTGGCGGAGGGAATCGAGCGCCCCGAGCAGCTCACGCGGCTGCGCGAGCTCGACTGCGCGCGCGGGCAGGGCTTCCTGCTCGCGCGCCCGCTCGACCCACCACAAGTCGCGGCGCTGCTCGCGCGGGCAGAGCTCGACGCCGCCGCCTGCCGCTGAGTCTCACGGGATCCGGACGGCCTGGTTCACGCGTCAAGCGCGCCGGCTGGAACCGGCGGCGAATGCACGCACCGCGGCCGCAGGGAGATCGAGGACGATCGTGTGGTAGCTCTCGATGCGCGACACGATGGCCTCGCGCGGGCCGTTGAGCCACGCATCGCTGCCGTAGAAGGCGTTCTCCTGCTCATCGCGTGCGGCCAGCGACTCGAACGCGCGGATCAGGTAGGCATCGGCCTGCGGTTCGCCGTCCGAGTCGAGCGAGAGCCCGCAGTCCAGGACGGTGATGCCGTGCCGGGCGAGCAGCGGCATCGACTGCGATGTCATCACGCGGACGAACTCATCGGCCGAACCGGGCTTGAGTCGGTAGGTGCGGAGCTCGAGGATCATCACGTGATTGTGCAGCGCCACGGCAGGCTGCTAGCAGCTTGCATCCATCTACGCTAGCATCCTGCTTCATGGCCACGCTTCACCTGCGCAACGTGCCGCCGGAGGTCGACGCCGCCCTTGCCGCGGCCGCGAGCGCGCGTGGCGTGTCCAAGAACAGGCGCGCGATCGAGGCGCTCCGGCGCGGACTGGGCCTGGATCAGGTCGAGCGCTCGCGGCTCGTCGACGAGATCCGGGACGGCCGCCGCCCCGTCGACGTCGACGTCGCCGATCTGATCCGCGAGGATCGCCCTGCCGGCACAGCCTGAGCTCGATGTGCTCGTCACGGACGCTTCGGTTCTCGTCGAGCTCGTCGTCGCGGGGCGCCACCGGCGCGGTGCGGACGCGCTGCTCTCGCGCTACGCCGACTCCTCGGAGCTCACGCTGATCTCGGCCGCGCACGGCCTCGTCGAGGCGATGAGCGCCGTGCGGCGACTCACGCTGCGCGGCGTCCTGGCGCCCGAGCACGGCCGTATGGCCGTCGAGTGGCTCGGCGAGTTCGACCTCGTGCTCGACGCGCCTGCGCCGCGCCTGCGCCGCATCTGGTCCCTGCGTGACCGGATGAGCGCATACGACGCCGCGTACGCCGCGGCTGCGGAGGCGTTCGACGCGCCGCTGCTCACGGTCGATGCGCGACTGTTGCGCGCGTGCCATGACGCCGCGATCTCCGCCGGGCATCTCGACGACCTCATCGCTTCACGCTGAACCTCGGCGAGGGGCTCGGGAGACCACTGTGAACGTGGGTCAGGCGTCGCCCGGCTGGCCGGCTAGCTGATCGCCGAGGCGGCTGCGGCGGTACAACACGTGCCGTCCGTCGCGGGCCCTGGTGACAAGGCCGGTCGCGTGCAGCACTTGGAGATGCTGTGAGACGGCGCTTGGGGTGACCTTGAGCCGGCGGGCGATCTCCACGGTGAGCAGCGGCTCGCCGAGTAGTCGGAGCAGCCCCGCCCGAGGCGGGTCGAGCAGTGAGGCGAGCGCCGTGGCGTCGGCCTCAGGCCGCGGTCCCCACAGGGTCGCCAGGCGCGGCTGGGGAAGGCCAGCCAGGGCGGTTCCTTCGGGTTGAGCGGAGGGACGGGCTTGTAGGCGAACAGCGATGGGACCAACAGCAGCCCTTGGCCGGAGACGGCGACGTGGTGCTGGCCGATCATCTGGTCGATGTGCAGGACCCCGTCGCGCCAGCGCAGGTTCGGGTGCAGGTCGGCGAACAGCAGGCGTGCCCCGCCCGTGGCCAGCTGCCGGGCGCGGTAGGTGGTGTCGGCCTCCAGTACCGACGCTTGCAGCCGGCCTCGATCGACGGTACGCTGGCGAGCGCTGTTTGTTGGCGCTTGATGTAAGCGCTTACAGGCAGTCACTGTTTCTTCTGGAGGTCGCCGCCGGGCATCCCGAGCGCGTTTCTCCACCTCGGCTGTAAACGCTTACAAACTCCGATGCAACGACCCAACATCTACGCCGTCGCCGAACGAGCCGGAGTCTCCATCGCCACGGTTTCGCGCGTCCAGAACGCGAAGGACCGGGTGGCGCCCGAGACACGGGATCGGGTGCTGCGCGCGATCGAGGAACTCAGGTACTGGCCCAACGCGACCGGGCGCGCGCTTGCTCAGCAGCGCCAGGACGCGAGCGGGATCGTCTTCCGTGATCTCTCGGGCCCGTACTTCTCAGAGCTCATCACCGGCTGCGAGCAGCGCGTCGCGGCGGCAGGGCAGAGCCTGCTGATCCTCGCCACGCATGGCAGCGAGCGCGCTGCCGAGCTGATCTTCGACCTGGTCGGGCGGGTCGATGGTCTGATCGTGCTCGGGTTCACGGTCGACGACGACGTCGTACGTGACCTGGACCGCCTCGGGATCCCGCTCGTCCTGCTCGCGCGCAAGCCCGTCGACGACGTGCCGGCCGTTCGGTCGGAGAACGTCGAGGCGGCCGTCCGGGTCACGAACCACCTGTTCGGCTGTGGCCACGACGTCATCACGTTTCTCGGAGACCCCGACGGTGGGTCGGACTTCGCCGAACGCTGGCAGGGCTTCGTCGAAGCGCACCGGCGCGCCGGCCGGCCCGCACCGGAGGCGCCCGTCGCCGTCGGGTCCGACGAGCCTGAGGGCCGCGCGGCCGCGGCGCGCCTCTTGGGCGCCTCTGGCCGCGCCGGCGCGTTCATGTGCGCCAGCGACCAGATCGCCCTCGGCGTCCTGGCGGCGGCGCAGGAGGCCGGCGTGCGCGTGCCCGACGATCTCGCCGTCACCGGCTGGGATGACATCGAGGTCGCGCGCTACGTCTCGCCGCCGCTCACCACGGTACGCCAGCCCACGCGGCTGCTCGGGGCCCGCGCAGCCGAGCTGCTCTTCGAGCGCATCGAAAGGGGTTCCACGCCGAGCAGCGAGGTGCTGAGCACCGAGCTGGTCGTGCGGGCGAGCTGCGGTTCCAGGCAATCACGTCAGTCGTCGACACCAGGAGGGGTTACGTGAGGCGCGCCACACACAGACTCATGCTGTTCACCGGGCTCGGGCTCGGCCTCGCGGTCGCCGGTTGCGGCGGCGACGAGAACAGCGCCGCGGTTCCCAGCGGCAAGGTCAGCGGCGAGCTGACGATGTGGGCGCAGGGGCTCGAGGCGGAGAAGCTCGGCGCGATGACCAAGCAGTTCGAGGCCGAGAACCCGGGCGTCAAGGTCACCGTCACCCCGATCCCGTGGGACACGGCGCACGACAAGTACCTGACGTCGATCGCCGGCGCCAAGACGCCGGACCTCGCTCACATCGGCACGACGTGGAACGCCGAGTTCGCCAAGGCGGGCGCGCTCGAGACCGTGCCGGACTCGATCGACGCGGGCAGGTTCTTCCCCTCCGCCGAGTCGACGACCGAGATCGACGGGCAGCGGCTCGGCGTGCCGTGGTACGTCGCCACGCAGGTGATCTTCTATCGCACGGACATCGCGAAGAAGGCCGGCATCACGGCGCCCCCGAAGACCTGGGACGAACTCAAGACGATGGCCGTGGCCATGCAGGAGAAGGGCGGCGCCAAGTACGGCTTCGCGCTCAAGACGCAGGACTGGCAGCAGTTCCTGCCGTTCGTCTGGCAGAACGGCGGCGAGGTGTTCGACGGGGAGCAGTTCACGTTCGACACCCCCGAGGTGATCGAGGCGACGGCGTTCTACAAGTCGTTCTTCGACGAGGGGCTGGCGCCCCCGTCGACGTTGGATGCCTTCGACCCGGCGCCGGTCTTCGTGCGCGGGACGCATCCCATGTTCATCGGCGGCCCCGCCGAGGTCAGCACGGTCTCAGAGCTCGGTGGCAAGGGCTTCGCGGACAAGTGGGCGCTTGCCACGATGCCGACCAAGGACTCCGGGACCTCGTTCGTCGGTGGCGGCAACCTCGTCGTCTTCGAGCAGTCCGAGAACAAGGAAGCCGCCTGGAAGTTCGTCGACTGGATGAGCCAGCCGGTACAGCAGGTGAGGTTCTTCGAGGAGTCGGCCGACCTTCCCGCCGTCGAGGACGCCTGGAACGACCCCGCACTCACGCGCGACAAGAACATCGCGATCTTCGGCAAGCAGCTCGAAGACACCAAGGCGCCGCCGGCGATCGCGCGCTGGGAGGAGATCGGCAGCATGCTCAACACGGAGATCGAGAAGGCCTTGTCGGGCAGCGCGCCGCCTGAAGAGTCGCTGCAAGGGATCCAGGAGAAGGCCGAGTCGATCGGCGCCTCCTGATGACGGCCTCGGCGGCGAGCGCCGGCAGGCGCCGCGCACCACGTGCCCGGTCCCGGCTGGACCGCCACGTCCCCGGATGGGCGTTCGCGTCGCCGTTCGCCGTGATCCTCGGGATCTTCCTGGCGATCCCGATCCTCGCGTCGCTGGTCCTCTCGTTCACGTCCTTCAACATCGGGAACATCCAGAGCTGGAGCTCCGCGCGGTTCGTCGGGCTCGACAACTACACCCAGGCCTTGACCGATGCGCGGGTGCTCAAGTCGCTGCGCAACACGGGCTACTTCGTCGGCGTCGGCGTGCCGGCGACGATCGCCTTGAGCCTCGCGCTGGCCGTCGGGCTCAATCGCGTCGTCGGTGCGATGAAGACGGTGTTCCGCGTCGGGTACTACCTGCCCGTGGTGACGAGCATCGTCGCCATCGCCGTCATCTGGCGCTATCTGCTCGCGCCCGACATCGGGCTGGTCAACAGCCTGATCGAGCGCGTCGGCATCGCCGGCCCGGACTGGCTGGGCAACACGAAGACCGCGATGCCGTCGGTCATCGCGATCGGCGTCTGGCGCAACGTCGGCTTCGACATGGTGATCTTCCTCGCCGCGCTGCAGACGATCGACCCCGCGCTCTACGAGGCGGCCAAGGTCGACGGCGCCCGTGGCTGGAAGCTGTTTCGCTTCATCACCCTGCCGCTCCTGCGACCCGCGATGCTGTTCGTTGCCGTCGTCACCTCGATCGCCTACCTGCAGGTGTTCGAGGAGCCGTTCGTGATGACACAGGGCGGGCCGGTCGACTCGACCCTGACCACGTCGATGCTGATCTACGAGCAGGGCTTCAGGTTCTTCAATCTCGGCTATGCGAGCGCGATCGCCTACATCCTGTTCGTGATCATCGCCGTGCTGGCCGTGATCCAGTTCCGCTGGCTGAGGCCGCAGTCATGAGCGTCGCCCAGTCGCGGGCAGGACGTGCCACCGTCGAGCGGCGGGCCACCGCTCCCGAGGGCCGCATCGCCGGCGGCCAGCGACCGTGGGGCCTCTACATCCTGCTGGGGATCGGCCTGGTGGCGGTCGTCGGACCCTTCGTGTGGATGGTCCTGGGCTCGCTGAAGACCCAGGGCGAGCTGCTGGCCAGCCCGCCGACGCTGTTCCCGGAGGCGCCGACGTTCGACAACTTCACGCGCCTGTTCGAGCGTGCGGACTTCACGCGCTTCTTCGTGAACTCGACACTCGTCGCGGTGGTGGTCACGCTGGCCAACCTGCTGTTCTGCTCGATGGCCGGCTACGCGCTCGCCAAGCTGGACTTCTTCGGCAAGCGCCCGCTCTTCGGGATGGCCGTCGCGACGCTGATGGTGCCGACCAGCGTCACGATCGTGCCGCTGTTCGTCCTGATGGGCAAGTTCGGGCTCGTCGACTCCTACGCCGCGGTGATCCTGCCGTTCGCCGCCGGCGCGTTCGGGGTGTTCCTGATGCGCCAGTTCATGTCGGGCGTGCCGGACGAGCTGCTCGATGCGGCGCGGATCGACGGCGCCTCGGAGTGGCGCATCTTCAGGAGTGTCGTGATGCCCCTGCTCAAGCCGGGACTCGCGGCGCTCGGGATCTTCCAGTTCCTCGCCACCTGGAACAACTTCCTCTGGCCCCTCGTCGTGCTCACCAGCGAGGACAAGTACACGCTTCCGGTAGCGCTCGCGAGCACCGCGATCGGCCAGAACCGGTCGGACTACGGTTTGCTCATGGCGGGCTCGGTCCTCCTGGTCGTGCCGGTGATCGCCGTGTTCCTGGCGCTTCAGCGCCACTTCACCCAGAGCATCGCCATGACCGGCCTCAAGGGCTGACCGATGACGGTCCCCGACGCGCGCTCGGTCTGGCAGGGACGCTACAGGCGGCGCGCAAGCGCCTCGGGTGCGCCTGAGCTGCCCCCTCCCACCGGATTGGCGGCGGACTCGGGCGCGGGGCAGGTCACCCTGCGCTGGAACCCCGTGGCAGGCGCTGCCGGGTACGTCATCAACCGCGCGCCGTCGGCCGACGGGCCGTGGGACGTCGTGGACCATGGGTCCAACGACGTCATCCCGGTGCCGGGGCCGGTCTATGCCGACACCACCGGAGCTCCCGGGGAGCCGTGCTTCTACGCGGTCGCCACGATCGCCGGGATCGAGGCGCCGCCAGGGCCTCTCTCGGAGCCCGTCGCGGCGTGCCCGCGCAGCGGGGCCGCCGCGCCGCTCGAGCTGGCGGTCGACGCGGGCGCCCCGGCGCCGCAACCGCTGCGACCGTTGTGGCGCATGATCGGCTCCGAGCGCCTGTCCCAGCTCTTCGAGGATGCACCGGGGCCCGGCGGGAGCGACATCGCGGCCGAGTTCGACGGCGCCCTGCGACTGGCGCGCGCGGAGCTCGGCGCCGAGCGGGTGCGCGCCCACGCGATCCTGCACGACGAGCTCGGCGTCTACCGTGAGCACGGCGGCGAGCCGGTCTATGACTTCTCGGCCGTGGACCGCACGTACGACCGCCTGCTGGAGATCGGGCTGCGCCCGGTCGTCGAGCTCTCGTTCATGCCCCGCGACCTCGCTTCCGACCCGGACATGCAGGTCTTCGAGTACGGCGGGATCATCTCGCCGCCGCGCGACTGGGATCGCTGGGGAGAGCTCGTCGGGCGGCTGGCCGCACACCTGGTCGAGCGCTACGGGATCGACGAGCTCCGCACCTGGGGCTTCGAGGTCTGGAACGAGCCCAACCTGGAAGGCTTCTGGAGCGGCACCGAGGACGACTACTATCGCCTCTACGACGTCGCGGTGGATGCGATCAAGGCCGTGGACGCGCGCTTGCCCGTCGGTGGCCCCGCCACCGCGGCGGCAGGGTGGATCGCCGGCTTCCTCGACCACGTCGTCGAGTCCGGCGCGCCGCTGGACTTCCTCAGCACCCACGCCTACGGCAACCTGCCGCTGGACGTCGGCGAGGCGCTGCGCGCGCGAGGCGTCGAGGGGGTGGAGGTGTGGTGGACGGAGTGGGGCGTGAGCCCGACTCACTTCGCGGCCGTCAACGACTCGGCCTTCAGCGCGGTGTTCCTGCTGCATGGGATGAAGAGCGCGCAGCGGCGCGTCGACGCGCTCTGCTACTGGGTCGTGTCCGATCACTTCGAGGAGCTGGGCCGGCCGGATGGCCTGCTGCACGGCGGGTTCGGCCTCCTCACCGTGGGCAACCTGCGCAAGCCCCGCTGGTGGGCGCTCGCGCTTGCGACCGGGCTCGGCACCGACCTCGTCGTGCACGAGCTGCGCGGCGACGGCGCGGGATCGCTGGTGGACGCCTGGGCCGCGCGACGGTCCGACGGGGCACTCGACGTGCTGCTCTGGAACGGCACGCTCGATCAGTCCAAGGCGGAGGGCGATGCGCTGCTCGCCCGTACGGTGCGCATGGCCGTGGACGGCCTCTCCGAGGCGGCGTACCGGGTGGCGATCGCGCGCGTGGACGAGGAGCACTCGAATCTCTCGCGCCGATGGTCCGGTGAAGCCGACTGGCCCGATCGTGAGGGATGGGCCGCGCTGCACGCCGCCGACCGTCTCGACGAGTCCGACGAGGGCGAGCTGCTTGCGCGAAACGGCCGGGTCGAGCTCGACCTCGAGCTGCCGATGCCCGGGATCGTCAGGGTGAGGCTGCAGCCGCTCTGACGCACCGGCTCCGTCGGGTGCGCCAGAGTGTCCGGCCGTGTCGTCCTTCAGCGTGGCGCTTCTCGGCATCGCCCATGTGCACGTCGGCGACCACCTGGACGTGATCGAGGCGGACCCTGGGCTGCGCCTGACCGCGGTCTGGGATCCGGACCAGGAGCGCACGCGGTCCCTGGAGCCGGAGCTGGTCGTCGCCGACCCGGTGACCGCTGCGACCCGCGCGGACATCGTGGTCGTCGACTCCGTCACCAGCGCTCATGTCGAGCTCGTACCCGTCGCGGCGGCGGCCGGCAAGGCCGTCTTCGTCGAGAAGCCGCTCGGGCGCAGCGGCGCCGAAGCTCAAGCGCTCGCCGCGGCGATCGATCGAGCAGGGGTTCCCTTCGCCACCGGCTTCTTCCTGCGCTGCCTGCCGGCCTTGCGGCGGGCGCGAGCGCTCTTGCAGGAGGGCCGGCTGGGCCGATTGGTCTCGGCTCATGCCCGGTTCTCGCATCCGGGGCTCGACGACGGGGCGTTCGCCGGGCCGACGGCGTGGATGCTCGATCCAGACGAGGCCGGGATGGGCGGCTTCGGTGACCTCGGCACGCACCTGCTCGACGCCCTGTCGTGGCTGAGGCCCGGTCACCGGCTCGAGGTCGAGCACGCCCGCGTCGTCACGGCGGCGGGAGTGCGGTCAGATGTCGGGGGCAGCGCCCTGCTCTCGTGGGACGACGAGGTCCCGGCGGCTGTCCACACCAGCTGGCTGGCACGTCCCGGCGGCTTGCACCTCGCGCTCGAGGGAACGGCCGCGACCGCCACGGTCCAGGACGGGACGCTGACCCTGACCGGCGGCCGCAGTCAGAGCTGGACTGACGAGCCACCCGACGCCAGGCGCGCGCTGCAGGCCTTCGTCGCGGATCTGCGCGGTCAGCCCGCCTGGGAGGCGCCGTCCACAAGCCAAGCCGTGCGCGTCGCCCGGCTCCTCGACGAGGCTCAGCGGATGGCCGACTCATCCCTCCCGTGAGATCGGCGCTCTGCCGCGGTCCTGCTTGATGACGCGGACGCCGTCGCCGAGCTCGGCGGCAAGCGCAGGATCGATGACGTCGAGCTCGGCACCGGCCGTCGTGCGCACCATGGTGAGCGAGGCGTCGGGGCGGTCCGGCTCGACGAACGACGGGCGGTAGCGGCCCATGTCCGGCCGCTCGCGCATCGTCAGCCAGGGGAAGCCGCTGCGCGCCAGGCCGTCGCGAACGAACGCCCCGCGGCGGTCGCCGGCGACGCCGTGCCAGGACACTTCCATCTCCTCCAGCGTCTCCCCGGCCATCGACTTGACCGGGTAGCGCCACACCGCCGCCACCCGGCCGACCTCATGGCTGGTCGGGGCCTCACGATCGCCGAGCCGTTCGAAGAACGAAGGATTCATGGGTCGTCTCCTGTGTAGAAGCGCCCTTGACCTATGAACCGAAGCCGAGCGTGGCGGACCGAGTCCGTCGCAGCGCCTCTCGACCCGGCTTGCACCATGAGGACAGCGCAGCCGACGTGCACCGAAACGACGGTGCGGCGCAGGCGTGGCAAGGACGCTCGACGCTGTCAACGCTCACCGTCGTCTTAGTCGTCCTGGGGATCGTGTTCGACGACAGCAGGCACACGATTCAAGAGGAGGCACGATGAGGTTCAGCAAGACCGTTCCCGCCCTGCGCTCGAAGGCACGGGCAGCGAGCAACTCGAACTCCGA
>JBPCNM010000106.1:0-3265 GCA_051001255.1 Solirubrobacteraceae bacterium | reverse complement strand
GCGCCGGACGCCGCGCCGGGCTGGTTCATGCGCGCCTCCGTGCCGAGCCCGAGGACGTCCTGCGCCTGCACCATCGCGACCCGCGCGCGGGAGGAGAGCGTGAGCGCGATCAGGTCCCACCAGACCTCCTGCTCCACCCCCGGCCGCGCCGCGTCGACCAGCGCGCGCGTCTCGCCCGGCAGCGCCTCGTACCAGCCGCGCAGGGTGTCGTTGTCGTGCGTGCCCGTGTAGGCGATCCGGTGCTCGGCGTGGTTGGCGACGTCGTGCACGTTGTCGGCCTCGCCCGCCGCGAAGCCGAACTGCAGCACGACCATCCCGGGCAGGCCGAGGTCGTCGCGCAGCCGCTGCACCGCCGGCGTGATCACGCCGAGGTCCTCGGCGATGACCGGCAGCGGGCCGAGCGCGGCGCTCGCCGCGTCGAACACGGCGCGCCCCGGGCCGCGCCTCCAGCGACCCGCGAGCGCGGTCCGCGCCCCCTTCGGCACCGCCCAGCAGGCGACGAAGCCGCGGAAGTGGTCGATCCGCGCGAGGTCGTAGAGCGCGAACGTCCGCGCGAGGCGCGCGGTCCACCAGCGATAGCCGCTCCGGCGCAGCGCCGGCCAGTCGTAGAGCGGATTGCCCCATAGCTGCCCCTTGTCGGTGTACGCGTCCGGCGGCGTGCCCGCCACGGCGTCGTGGCGGAACAGCTCCGGGTGGGCGCGCTGGTCGGCGGAGCCCGGCGCGACGTAGATCGGCACGTCGCCGATCAGCCGCACGCCGCGCTCGCTCGTGTAGGCGCGCAGCGCGTTCCACTCGCGCTCGAAGCGGACCTGGTCGGCGACCGCGCCGCGCCGGGCAAACGCCGCCCAGCCCTCGATCCAGCTCGCCTCGCGCTCGCGGAAGTCGAGCTCCTCGGCCCGTGACACCGGCGCCGCCGGCTCGGCGAGCAGCCCGCGCCAGGCGGCGAACGCCGACTTCGCCTTGTACGGCGAGCCGTAGCGGTCCGGCGGCCCGAGCGGCAGCATCTGCCACCACGTCTGCCCCGCCTGGGCGAGCCAGTCGACCCACGCGTAGGCGTCGCGCCCGAGCCGGCCGCCGGGCAGCGAGGTGGGGTGGAGCTGGACGCCGGCGGAGCGGGGGAGCTGCACGCGGCGCAAGCTTACGATGCGACGTTTGCGCACCGCCCCAGCGGATACTCCGCGGCGAAGTGCCGACGCCGAAGCGAACCCCTCCACCGCCGCGGATCCAGATCCAGTACCCCCAGCCGGTGGTCGACGCCGGCCGCTTCCCCGCCAAGCGCACCGTCGGCGACCTCGTCGAGGTCTCCTGCGACGTCTTCCGCGACGGCCACGACAAGCTCCGCGCCGTCGTCGTCCACCGGAGCGCCGGCGCCCACGAGTGGGCCGAGGCCGAGCTGCATGCGCTCGACGCGCACCACACCGGCGTGCGCTGGGGCGGCGCGTTCGTGGTCGACGAGCCGGGCCGCTGGGAGTTCTCGATCCAGGCCTGGACCGACGTGTTCGCCACCTGGCGCGACGAGCTGCGGCGCAAGCTCGAGGCGGGCCAGCACGACCTCTCCGGAGAGCTGAGCGAGGGCTCCGTCCTGCTCGAGCAGGCCGCCGCTCGGGCAAAGGGCCCCGACCGCAAGCTGATCGAGCATGCGCTGCGGGTGCTGGGGGACGACGAGATCCTGGAGGCCGCCAAGCACGACGCCGCGCTCGGCCTGGAGCTCTACGCCGCGGTCGAGCGCAGCGCCGAGCGCCACGGCCTCGCACAGCTCGAGCCGGCGTTGACGCTGGAGGTCGACCGCGTGCGGGCGCGCTTCGGCTCCTGGTATGAGCTGTTCCCGCGCTCCTGGGGCGGCCTCGCCGGCGTCCAGGCGCAGCTGCCCGCGTTCGCGGACCTGGGCTTCGACGTGCTCTACCTCCCGCCGATCCACCCGATCGGGCAGACCAACCGCAAGGGCCGCAACAACGCCCTAGTGGCGGCTCCGGACGACCCCGGCTCGCCGTACGGGATCGGCTCGGAGGCCGGCGGGCACGACGCGGTGCATCCCGACCTCGGCACGCACGAGGACGTCCGCGCGCTCTGCGCCGCGGCGGCGGAGCACGGCATCGACATCGCGCTCGACCTCGCCATCAACGCCTCTCCGGACCACCCGTGGCTCGCCGAGCACCCGGACTGGTTCCATCGCCGCCCCGACGGCACCCTGAAGTACGCCGAGAACCCGCCCAAGCGCTACCAGGACATCTACAACGTCAACTGGGACACGCCGGACTGGCGCGCGCTGTGGGAGGAGCTGCGGCGGATCGTGCTCGAGTGGGTGCAGCTGGGCGTGAAGGTGTTCCGCGTCGACAACCCGCACACCAAGCCGATCGCGTTCTGGGAGTGGCTGATCGCGGAGGTCCACGCGGCCGACCGCGACGTGATCTTCCTCTCGGAGGCGTTCACCAAGCGCGCGATGATGCGCCGGCTCGCGAAGATCGGCTTCACGCAGGGGTACACGTACTTCACCTGGAAGAACTCCCGCCACGAGCTGACGGAGTACGTCGACGAGCTCGCGTGGGGGCCCGAGCGCGAGTACTTCCGCCCGAACTTCTTCACCAACACGCACGACATCCTCAACGCCTACCTCGTCGGAGGCGGGCCGGCGGCGTTCTACACGCGCTTCGTCCTCGCCGCGACGCTCAGCCCGTCCTACGGGATCTACTCCGGCTTCGAGCACTACGAGAACACGCCGCTCAAGGAGGGCTCCGAGGAGTACCTCGACTCCGAGAAGTACGAGATCAAGCAGCGCGCGCTCGACGGCCCGATGCTCCCGTTCATCGCCCGCATGAACCGGATCCGGCGCGAGAACCCGGCCCTGCAGCACCTCTCCGACGTCGCCTGGCTGGACACCCGCAACGACCAGCTGATGGCCTACGTCAAGCAGTACGCCGGCAACGCGGTCATCTGCGTCGTCAACCTCGACCCGCACCATGCCCAGGAGGGGAGCGCCACCGTGCCGGCCCATCTCGGCCTGCCGCCCGCATTCGCCGTGACCGATCAGCTTTCGGGCGAGCGCTTCGACTGGCGCATCGGCCCCAACTACGTCCGGCTGGACCCGCGGGCCCGCCAGGCCCACGTGCTGGCCGTGGAGGGTGGATGAGCGACCCGGGGCACTGGTTCGAGGCGCAGCCGCTGTGGTTCAAGACGGCGGTCTTCTACGAGATCCACATCCGCGGCTTCTTCGACGGCAACGGCGACGGCTCGGGCGACTTCCGCGGGATGACCGAGAAGCTCGACT
>JBPCNM010000105.1:0-7603 GCA_051001255.1 Solirubrobacteraceae bacterium | reverse complement strand
CTGCCGCCGCCCGAGGTCAACCAACGGGTCGGCCCCTACGTCGTCGACTTCGCCTGGCCCGAGCGCCGCGTCGTGGTGGAGACCGACGGCGAGCGCTTCCACGGCCACCACGCCGCCATCAGGCGCGGCCACTGCCCGACGCCGAGCTCCAGCTGCTCGGCTGGGTCGTGCTGCGCTTCACCCGGCAGGAGGTTACGACCGAGCCGCCGCGCGTCGCCCCCCGCGTCGCGCGGCTCCTCAGCCTTCCAGCGTTGCGTAGAGCGTCCTGATCCGCGCGAAGATCTCGTTCGCGACGGCCTGCTGCTGGTCGCGCGTCGGGTCGGTGGTCTGCTCCCAGCGCACCGCGTCGCCATAGTGCACGCGCACCTTGGGGAACTGCGCGCGCTTCCAGTTGCGCACGTGCGAGGAGCCGTGGATCGCGACGGGGACGACGGGCGCGCCCGACTCCAGCGCCAGCCGGCCGATGCCGCGCTTCGGCTGCTCGGACAGCGTCCCGGTGCGCGAGCGCCCGCCCTCGCAGTACATGACGAGCGCGCCCCCGCGCTCGAGGATCCGGTTGGCGGTCTCGAACGCGTCCTCGTCCTGGTAGCCACGCCGGACCGGGAACACGCCGCCGTGCCGGTAGACCCACTGCAGCGGCGGCACGAACAGCTGCGACTTGGCCATGAAGCACACGCGGCGGCGGACGAAGGCGCCCGCGAAGAAGTGGTCCATGAACGAGAAGTGGTTCGGGGCGAGGATCACCGGCCCCGTGGTCGGGACCTTCTCGGCGCCGCCGCCGCGCGCGCGGAAGAACGTCCAGGCGTAGAGCGACGTCAGCATGCGCACGACGTCGTAGACCCAGTCGGGATCGCGCGTGCGCGAGCGCTCGTGGAACCGGTCGAAGTACTCCTTCGGGCGCGGGTCCTTGTAGACCTGCGCCTTGATCGGGGCCAGGTCGGGCGGCGTCGCTGCCATGCCGGGAATCTACCGTCCGGTGCGGTGTCTGGCACCCCGGTTATCGTCACAGCCGACCAGTCGGGCGAGCGTGAGGAGCGGCGAGCGTGGCGAACATCGAGGCCCACATCACGGGCACCGTGTGGAAGATCGAGGTGCAGGTCGGCGACACGGTCGAGGAGGGGGACACGGTCGTGATCCTCGAGTCGATGAAGATGGAGATGCCCGTCGAGGCCGAGGACGAGGGCACGGTCTCCGAGATCCGCTGCGCGGAGGGCCAGGCCGTCTCGGAGGGCGAGACGCTGGTCGTCCTCGAGTAGTGACCGCGCTCGCCGGAGGGAAGCTGCGGCCTACGCATACCCGGTGCTCGCCGGCGGCGGCCGGCGTGGAGCCGGCCACGACCGCGCCGCTCTCGCCACAATGGACGCGTGCGCCGGCTCCTCGTCGTCCTGCTGCTCGCCTTCACGGCCACACCCGCGGCGCGGGCCATGCCGATCGACGGCCCGGACCCCGCCGCCGTGCCCGCCGTCGGCGAGGCGATCGCCTGGCAGCGCTCGCGCGCGCTCGGCAAGCCGTTCGCGGGCCGCCTCGCCGGCGGCGTCCAGCTGCCCGCGGAGGACCGCGACTTCTGGACCTACGACTGGGGCCTGCGGACCTCCCCCAACCGGCCGTGGCGGCGCTGGGGCACCGATCGGCTCGTGCGCACGCTGCTCGACGTGATCGGGAGCTACCGGGCGGCGCATCCGCGGGCGGCGCGGGTGGGGATCGCCGACCTCTCGCGCCCGCGCGGCGGGCCGTTCGGCAAGGACTTCGGCGGCCTCGGCCACGCCGCGCACCAGAACGTGCTCGACGCCGACATCCTGTATCCGCGCGTCGACGGGCTCGAGCGGCGCGCCCGGACGCCGGAGCTGGTCGACGAGGAGCTGGCCCAGGACCTCGTCGACCGGTTCGTCGCGGCGGGCGCCACGTACGTGTTCACGGGCTGGAGCCTGCACCTTCGCGGGCCGCGCAAGATCGTCGTGAAGCTCGCCCACCACGACGATCACATGCACGTGCGCATCCGCCGCTAGCGGCGTCGCCGCACGCCCGTGGCGGTGGCGTCCGACGCGCTTGAGAGGGTGCGGGTCGCCCGATCAGCTGCGCAGTCCGGATCGCCGGGCCGCGCTCGGCCGCGTAAGACAGGAGCGAGATGCTGGATCTGCAGGACCGACTGGACGAGCTCAAGGAGCTCGGCCTGTATCGCCGCATGCGCATGGTGAGCGGTCCGCAGGGGCCGCGCGTGGTCCTCGACGGCAAGCCCGTCCTGCTGCTTTGCTCGGACAACTACCTCGGCCTGGCCGATCATCCGCACGTGCGCGAGGCGGCCGCCGACGCGGCGATGCGCTGGGGCGTCGGGGCGGGAGCGTCGCGGCTGGTGTCGGGCAACATGACGCTGCACCGGCGGCTGGAGGAGCGCCTCGCGGCGTTCGAGGGCACCCAGAGCGCGGTCCTGTTCGGCTCCGGTTACCTGGCCAACCTCGGCGTGGTGCCGGCGCTCGTGCGCAAGAGCGAGGTCGTCTTCTCGGACGAGCTCAACCACGCCTCGATCGTCGACGGCTGCCGGCTCGCCGGCGCCGAGACGTTCGTGTACCGCCACGGCGACGTCGACCACCTGGCCTGGGGCCTGCGCAACGCCGACGGCCGCGGGGCGCTGATCGCCACCGACGGCGTGTTCTCGATGGACGGCGACGTCGCGCCGCTCGAGGAGATCGTGACCCTCGCGCGCCACCATGACGTGCGGGTGATGGTCGACGACGCACACGGGACCGGGACGCAGGGCCCGGGCGGGCGCGGCGCGGTCGCCGAGGCCGGGCTCGACGGCGAGGTCGACGTGGTGGTCGGCACGCTCGGCAAGTCCCTCGGCTCCTACGGCGCGTTCGTCGCGTGCGACCACGTGATGGCGCGCTACCTGGTCAACAGCGCGCGCCCGCTGATCTTCTCCACGGGGCTGCCGCCGGCGGCCGTCGCGGCCGCGATGGCGGCGCTCGAGCTGCTGCAGGAGCAGCCCCGCCGGGTCGAGCGGCTGGCCGACAACGCCGACACGCTGCGCGACGAGCTGGCGCGCGAGGGCTTCGACGTATCGGGCTCGGAGACGCAGATCGTGCCGTTGATCGTCGGCGACGCCGGGCTGGCGACGCGGATCTGCGACGCCGCGCTCGAGCAAGGCGTCTTCGCGCAGGCGATCCGCCCGCCGACGGTCGCGACGGGCACGGCGCGGCTGCGCCTCGCGGTGATGGCGTCGCACACGCGGTCAGAGCTGCGCGACGCCGCGCGGATCCTTGCCAAGGCGGCCCTGCGCAACGGGCTCCGCCCGTCCTCCGCCGTCCCGGTCGCCGCCGCGCAGTCCAGCGCCCCGGCCGCCGCGCGGGTGTTCGACGGCGACGCACCGGAGCGCCTGCCAAAGGCCGCGTAAGCCGCGAGCCGCCGCCCTGCGCGCGCCCGATCGCGGCTCGACGAGTCGTGGGTCGTCGGGCGTGGAGCCTCTGCGAGCAGCATGTGCGAGCGGATCGCGGTCCGTAAGCTCAGTCCTGGATGGACGAGCAACGAGCACCGGCGCTGCGCGCCTCCGACGCCGACCGCGAGCGGTCCGCAGACATGCTGCGTCACGCGGCCGGCGAGGGGCGGCTGACGATCGACGAGCTCGACGAGCGGCTGAGCTCCGCCTACGAGGCGCAGACGCGCGCCGAGCTCGAACGGCTCACCGCCGACGTGCTGGTCGCGAGCGAGGAGGCGCACCCGGCGAGCGCGCCGGCGCAGCGGCTGCCGGTGCGCCCCGGCGAGGGCGGCGCGCGCTGGCTCGTGGCGATCATGGGCGGCAGCGAGCGCAAGGGCCACTGGCGCGTCGCGGCCCGCTGCACGCTCGTGAACCTCATGGGCGGCTCGGACATCGACCTCAACGACGCCGAGCTGGCCGCCGAGCGGATCGAGATGCGGGTCTTCTCGATCATGGGCGGCTCCGACATCCGCGTGCCGGAGGGCTTGAACGTCGAGGTGTCGGAGTTCGCGTTCATGGGGGGCAACGGCGTCGATGTCGGCAACGCCCGCCCGGACGCCGGCGGCCCCGTGCTCCACCTGCGCCTGTTCTCGCTCATGGGCGGCACCGACGTCAAGCGCGGGCGCAAGCTCACCCGGGAAGAGCGCCGGCGGGAGAAGGAGCTCGAGCGGTCGCGCCACCAGCGGCTCGGCCACTAGCGGCCCAGACGGCGAGCAGCGGCGCGCCGGTGAACAGATTCACGGCGGCGAGCGCCATGAGCGCCGGCAACCAGAGCCGCTTGGCATGGTCGCCGGCCATACGCGGAGTCTGCCGCACGGCCCACCGCTCACCGGTCGCCCTCGGCATAGTCGATCAGCGACTTGTCCACCAGCCACTCGACCGGCGCCCGGTCGTCGGTGTAGACCTCGCCGCCGGGCAGCGGGCCCTCCAGCCGCTTCGCGTCGGCGAGCGCCACCCTCCGCAGCTCGGGCGGCAGCTTGAGCGCGGCGGCCTGCAGGCGCTCGCGGGAGGGAGCCACGGTGCTGCCCATCAGCAGCGTGTTCGTGCCGGTCACCGCATCGCGCACCACGTGCTCGAAGGCGGCGCCCATCGTGGCCGTCAGCACCTGCTCGAGCCGCGGCGAGTTCTCCGGGTGCCCGACGTTGATGATCACCGCCCCGCCGGGCGCGAGCCGGGCGCGCGCGAGCTCGAAGAACTCCTTCGTGGCGAGGTAGAACGGGATGTACGGCTGCCGATAGGTGTCCAGGAAGATGAAGTCGTAGCGCTCGCGGGTCTTGCGCAGGAACGGGCGCGCATCGTCGGCGTGCACGCGCAGCTCCGGCCGGTCCTCGAGGCCGAACCACCTGCGACCGATGTCGAACAGCTCGCCGTCGATCTCCACCGCGTCGATGATCGTGTCGGGGAAGTACTTCGCGTAGGCGCGCGCGACCGTCCCGCCCGCCACGCCCAGCATCGCCACCTTCTCCGGCGGCGTGTCGCGAACCGTGAACGGGAGCGTGAGGTGACCGTCCCAGTAGTTGCCGGTGAGGACGGTGTCGCGCCGCCAGATCGAGTGGATCGCCTGGCCCTCGTTGAGCTCGAGCTGGCGCCGGCCGTCCGCGTACTGCACGACGCGCGCGTACTGGTAGATCGTCTCCGCTTCGTGCACCACGGTGCCGTCCCCGGACGCCTTGACGACCCCGACCGGCACGAGCAGCAGCGCGCCCACCGCGAGTGGCGCGAGCAGCCAGCGCCGGCCCAGGCCGAGCGCCGCGACGCCCGCCAGCGCGATCGCGTAGACCAGAAACGTCCGCTGCGTGCCGACCAGCGGGATCAGCAGCAGCGACGCGCTGAACGTGCCGATCAGCGAGCCCACGGTGGAGATCGCGTACATGCGCCCCGCCGTCTCGCCGGAGTCCTCCACCCGCTCGAGCTTGAGCCGGATCGCCCACGGCGACACGGCACCGAGCATCAGGACGGGGATCGAGACGAGCGCGAGAACGCCGAACAGCGAGCCGGCGAACCCGCCGACGGACACGTCGTCGAACGCGTCGACCGACAGCGACAGCAGCGGCTGGGCCACGATCGGGACGACGGCGAGCAGCACGGAGGAGGCCAGCACGAGCAGGCACAGGCCCTGCAGGTGCGGGTGGCGGTCGGCGAGCCGGCCGCCGAACCAGTAGCCGATCGAGAGCGCCACGAGCACGACGGCGATCGTGTTCGCCCACACGATCGTCGAGTCGCCGAAGAACGGCGCGATCAGGCGCGCGACGGCGATCTCCGAGCCGAGCGTCGCCATCCCGACCACGAAGACGAGCAGCTCGAGCGGCAGCCGGCGGCGGTTCCCCATGCGCGATCAGTATGGCGAGGCGGTGTTTGCGGCCGGTTACTCCGATGGCCCTCCTGCGGACGGCGATGAGCTTCTCGCGGATGGCCGTCAGTCCGGCCGCTCGGCCTTCCGGGCCTGGCTGTACCGGATCGCGGCCGACCCGCGCCGCGTACTAGGCCTCGTAGGGCACGAAGTCCGACTTGCGCGCCCCGCAGACCGGGCAGTACCAGTCGCTCGGGATGTCGGTGAACGCGGTTCCGGGCGGGATGCCGCCGTCGGGATCGCCCTCGGCGGGGTCATAGATGAATCCGCAGGACTCGCAGATCCACTGCTGCACGGTTTCGGTGCTCATGTCGAAGAGCCTAGTATCGCGCGCCGGATGGAGGCCGACCGCCCAGCGCCCGATGATGAGCTCAACCCCGGCGCGCCGACCGAGCCGCGCCAGGCGGCGAGCGTGATCCTGCTGCGCGGAGGCGCGGACGCGCTCGAGGTCCTGCTGGCGCGACGCAACCCCGCGGCGCGGTTCATGGGCGGCGCGTGGGTCTTCCCGGGCGGAGCGGTCGATGCCTCCGACGGCCGCGAACGAGCGCCAGGCGAAGCCGATGACCGGAACGTCGCGCTGCGCGCGGCAGCCGTGCGGGAGGTGGCCGAGGAGGCCGGGCTCGTGCTTCCCGACGTGGCCGCGCTGGTCGAGTTCTCGCGCTGGATAGCCCCGCCGCAGATCGCGATCCGCTTCGACACCTACTTCTTCCTCGCCCCGGCGCCGCCCGGCCAGGCGGCGCGCGCCGACGGCGAGGAGATGGTCGACCTCGGCTGGCACACCCCGGCCGGGGCGCTCGCGGCGCACCACCGTGGCGAGCTGGAGCTGGTGTTCCCGACGATCAAGCACCTCGAGCAGCTGGCCGGGTTCGCTTCGGCCGACGCGCTGCTCGAGTGGGCGACGGGACGCCGAGTCGTCGCCGTGGAGCCGCGCGTGCGGATCACGGGCGAGACGGCGCGGGTCGTGCTCCCCGGCGAGCTCGGATACGAGGACTGATCGCCGCCCGATCGACCGGTCAGCCGTCGAGCAGGTCCAGCGCGGCGCCGACCACCGACTCGGCGTCGATCTGGTGGTGCTCGTAGAGCTCGGCGAGGTCGCCGGACTGGCCGAAGCGCTGGACGCCCAGACACGCGATCCGCCCGCCCAGGAACGCGAGCGTGTGCGGGTGGCCGTCGAGCAGCGCCACGATCGGGACGTCGTGCGAGAACAGCCGCTCCAGCGTGGTCGGGTCGCCCTGCCCCAGGCCGGCGCGCGCCTGGAAGGACCGGAACAGCAGGTCGGCGCTGGTCACGCAGACGATCTCGGCGCTGATGTCCGCCTCCCGCGCCAGCACGTCGGCGGCCTCGACCGCCTCGGGCACGAGCGCGCCCATGACGGCGATCGCGACCTGCGGGTGGGCCTGTGGACGGAGCCGGTAGCCGCCCGCGATCGCCTCCTCGCGGGTGCCCGTGTGCAGCGCCTGGTCGACCGGACGCGTCGAGAGCCGGAAGTACGCGGACTCGCCGCCCGGCCGCCCGAGCCGGGAGAGCGCGTGTGCCAGGCACCACTCGAGGTCCTGCCCGAACGCCGGCTCGTAGGCGACGCAGCCGGGCTGCTCGATCCCGATCGACGGCGTGATGACCGACTGGTGCGCGCCGCCCTCGGGCCCGAGCGTCACGCCGCTCGGCGTCCCCACGAGGATCGACTGGCCGCCCGCGTAGATGCCGAACGACCACGGCTCCAGCGCACGCGCGACGAACGGGTCATAGATCGTGCCGACCGGCAGCAGCGGCTGCCCGTCGCGCGA
>JBPCNM010000104.1:0-5975 GCA_051001255.1 Solirubrobacteraceae bacterium | reverse complement strand
CGCGCGACGAGCCGCTGGAGGCCGCGATGGCCATCGCGCGCGAGACGGTCCGGCTGGGGCTCGCCGCGCGCGGGCACGGCAAGCTCAAGGTGCGCCAGCCGCTGCGCGCCGCCGTCGTGGTGGCCGCCGGCGAGGAGCGTGCGGCGATCGAGCGGATGGCCGACGTCGTGCTCGACGAGCTCAACGTCAAGGAGCTGCGCTTCGTGTCGGAGGCCGGCGAGCTGGGCTCCTACGACGTCCGCCCGAACTACCGGGCGCTCGGGCCGCGCTTCGGCAAGCAGATGCCGCAGGTGGCCGCGGCGGTGGCGGCGCTCGATGCCGCGCACGTGGCGTCGGCGCTGCGCGACGGCGGCCGCGTCGGGATCAGCGTCAACGGTCACGATCACGAGCTCGGGCCCGACGACCTGACGCTCGCGATGCAGCCGCTCGCGGGCTACCAGCTCGAGCGCGAGGGCTCGCACGCCGTGGCGCTCGAGCTCGAGCTCGACCAGGAGCTGTGGCGCGAGGGCCTGTCGCGCGAGGTGGTCCACGCGGTGCAGAACGCGCGCAAGGGCGCCGGCCTCCAGGTCGAGGACCGGATCGAGCTGGCGCTGGGCGGCGACGAGGAGCTGCTCGCCGCCGCGCGCGACCACGAGGCCTACCTCGCCCAGGAGACGCTCGCCGTCGGCGTCGCCTACGACGCCGACGGCGGAGCCGAGGCGACGATCGACGGCCGCCCCCTCCGCGTCGTGGTGACACGCGCCTGAATACGGGGAGCGAAGCGTCCGGGTGTCGAGCGCTGCCGGGCGCGTACCGCGAGGGGCTCGCGGAGGTCGGCGTCGAACATGCGCGGGATGGCATGCTCGAACCCGGCACCGCGTGCGCGCTCGCGGGCGATGTCGATGAAGCCGAGGTCGACCTCGCCGACGTGGTGCTGTGTGTCCTGGTGGACGGCGCAGAGCATGGTCTCCGCCAGGCACGCGTAGGTGGTGCTCCGGCCGTCGGGCTCGTCCAAGGTTCCCCACATGCTGCCCGACGCGGCGACGCCGGGCATCCTGAGCTGCGCGGCGTTCGTGATGACGACGTTCCCGCGTGCGGGATCGCGCCACGCCGGGTCCGGGCTGACGTTCGCCGGGACGGCGGGGTCGATGACCACGGCACCAGGCTTGACGTGGGCCGGCGTGAGCAGGCTCGAGGGGTGGCTGGTGACCGTGATGACGCAGTCGGCCGAGGCGACGGCGGCGATGTCGGTGGCGACCAGCTCGGGCGGGCGTCCGCAGTCGGCGTCGATGTCGCGCGCGAGCTCCTGCAGCCGCTTCAGCCGCGGGCCGACGAGCATCAGGCGGCGCCCTTGGCGGGCCAGCATCCGCGACAGGGCGGTGCCGATGATGCCGTAGGCGCCGACCACCGCGATCGTGTCGTCCTCGCGCAGTGCGGCGAGCTCGACGCACTCCAGGATGGCGGCGACCGATCCGGAGTCGCCGTGGGTGGCGCGCAGCTTCCAGTCGTGGCGCTCGATGTGCTCGACCACCTTGTGTCCGCCACCGGTGATCGGCGTGGTGAGGCTGCCGAGTCCGATCACGTCGCCGTCAAGCTGCTCGGCGGCGTACTCGGTGATCTCAAGCACCTTGCGTCTGGCGGAGGCGATGTCCGCCATCACTTCCTGGCCGCTGCGCAGCAGCAGCACCAGGTGACCCGTCGCACGTCCCATGATGTCGAACGGCGGCGAGGCCAGATACCCCGGATCGAGCCGCGCCGCGCGGACCCGATCGTGCCAGTCCGGGGGATACAGATCGTCAAGGGCTGACGGCCTCGGGAGGTTCGAGACGAAGACCATCACCGGATTGCGGGAGAAACCCATGCATTTCCCTTCGCTTGCGGGGGCCGGATGCAGGCCGCTCCCGACCGTCGACCCCGTGATTCGCCCGCTTCCAGGCAGACGCCGCACCGGAGTCTGGACGGGACGGGAACCGATGTCCAGCTCGGATCACCGGTGCTTCACTCGTTGGCATCCAGACGCTCGGCGACGAGCCGATCCCCTCTGCCGGGGGCAGGCGACGCGTGCTCCGGCTGCGGCTAGCGGACTCGGGTCGCCCCTCAGGCCAGCGCGGGCTCGATCTCGGCCTCGAGGCGCTTCTTGGGCATCGCGCCCTGGATGCGCTTGGCGACCTGGCCGTGGCGGAAGAGCAGGAGCGTGGGGATCGCCATGATCTGGTACTCCGACGCGGTCTGGATGTTCTCGTCCGTGTTGAGCTTGACCACCTTGAGCTCGGGCCGCTCGCCGGCGATCTCCTCGACGATCGGTGCGACCATGCGGCAGGGACCGCACCACGGGGCCCAGAAGTCGACCAGCACGGGCTGGTCGGACTCGATGACCTCTGCCTGGAAGTTGGTGTCGGTGACCTCGGTGACGCCGGTCATGTCGCTCCTTGTCGCGATCGCGTTACTTCAGAAAGTATAGTACGTGCGGGGAGACCCACACCTCGACCGCCGCGGCGGCCAGGAGCACGGGTACCGCGATCGCGGTCGTCACGAACGTGGCGGCGAGCAGCTCGTGCCACGCGCCGCGCCGGCTGGCCACCAGCCAGGCGGCCAGCGGCAGGAAGAGCGCGCACAACTCCGGCAGCGCATGGAGCGAGAGGCCCGCGATCAGCAGCGCCGGCGGCATGCCGTGCGCGTCGGCGAGGTCCGACGCCGTGATCCCCAGCGCGTAGGCCTGCGTGGTGAGCGAGAACACGGTGGCCGCCGCGACGAAGCCCATCGCGACCCGGCCGGCGCCGTCGTGCACGCGCCGCCACCAGCCGCTGTGGCCCTCGGCCACGATCGGCAGCGACGAGCCGGCGATGAAGCCCGCCACGCACGCCATCGCGTGCAGCGCCAGCACGAGCGCGTTGCGATAGAGGATGTACCCGAAGTCGCTCCACCGCCCCGTGCCGGTGCGCGCGAAGTTCATCGGGTCGGGCACGGTGAGGATCGCGACGACCCACGTGGTGACGAGCAGCGCCACGGCGACCGCGAGGCTGCCCGTCACCCACGGGGCGACGACGGCCGTGGGTCGCGCGCGCCATCCGCGCAGGGTCACGCGCGTGTCGTGCCAACCGCGGACGAGGGCGAGCTGCTCGACGTTCATCGCCTACCGGGAATCGGCAGGCGCGGTCCGCCACTGAAGGGCGGGGGCCGCGTAGGCTAGAGCGGGTGACGAACGCCCAGATCGCCGCGGCCTTCGACGAGCTCGCCGACCTCTACGAGCTCGACGGCGCCGTGCAGTATCGCGTCCTCGCCTACCGCACCGCCGCCCGAACCGTGCGCGAGGCCTCCGCGTCCGTCGCCCAGCTTGTCCGCGACGGTCGCGTGACCGAGCTTTCCGGGATCGGCAAGACGCTCGAGACCAAGCTCGAGACGCTGATCGAGACGGGCGACACGACGCAGGCGCAGAAGCTGAGGAGCCAGTTCCCCAGCGGCCTAATCGCGATGATGCACCTCCCGGGCTTCGGGCCCAAGCGCGCGCGCCGGCTCTACGACGAGCTGGGCATCGACTCGCTCGAGGCGCTGCGAGGCGCGGCCGAGCGCCAGGAGCTGCGTGGTCTGCGGGGCTTCGGCGCCAAGGTGGAGGAGAAGCTGCTCGAGCAGCTCGCGACCGGCTATGACGGCCGTCCGGCGCCCCGCTTCCTGCTCTCGCGCGCGCTGCCGATCGCCGAGCAGATCGTCGACGCGCTGCGCGCCGCGCCCGGCGCGGATCGCGTCGAGGTCGCCGGCTCGCTGCGCCGCAGCGCCGACTCGGTCAAGGACCTCGACGTCGTCGCCACCACCGCTGAGCCGGCGGCGCTCGTGCGCACGCTCTCCGAGCTGGCGCTGGTGGAGTCCGTCCAGTCGTCGGGCGATGCGGGCGCGCGCGTGCTGCTGCACTCCGGGTTGACGGTCGACCTCAAGGTGGTCGAGCCCGACCAGTTCGGCAACGTGCTGCAGCACTTCACGGGCTCCAAGAACCACAACGTGGCGCTGCGCGAGGCGGCGGTGCGGCGCGGGCTGCACGTCTCGGAGTACGGGATCCTCGACGACGCCGACGGCAACACGCTGCGCTGCCCCACCGAGGAGGAGGTCTACGCGCGGCTCGGCCTGCCGTGGATCCCGCCCGAGCTGCGCGAGGGTCGCGGCGAGCTGGAGGCGGCCGCGGCCGGCGCGCTGCCCGAGCTCGTGACCGAGCCCGACCTGCGCGGCGACCTGCACTCCCACACGACGCTGTCCGACGGCCGCCAGGACGTCGAGGCGATGGTCGCCGGGGCACGCGCCCGCGGGTACGAGTACCTCGCGATCACCGACCACTCCGCGACGCACGGCTTCGGCAACCATGTGGACGCCGAGGCGCTGCGCGCGCAGATCGAGCGCGTGCGCACGCTGAACGCCGAGCTCGAGGGCTTCGACGTGCTGATCGGGACCGAGACGAACGTCCTGCCCGACGGCACGGTCGACTACCCCGACGAGCTGCTCGCCGAGCTCGACTGGGTCGTGGCGTCGGTCCACACCTCGTTCGGGATGAGCGAGGCCGACATGACCGCGCGCATGGTGGCGGCGATCGAGCACCCCTACGTCGACGTGATCGGGCATCCGACGGGACGCAAGATCGAGACGCGCGGGCCCTACGCGCTCGACGTCGAGCGGGTGATCGAGGCGGCGGCGCGCACGCACACGATGCTCGAGATCAACGCGGCGCCAGACCGGCGCGACCTCAACGAGCTCCACGCGCGCGCGGCGGCGGAGGCGGGCGTGCTGATCACGATCGACTCCGACGCGCACTCGGTGCGAAACCTGGAGCTGATCCGCTACGGCATCGCGACCGCGCGCCGGGCATGGCTCACGCCCGCGCAGGTCGCCAACACGCGTTCGTGGGCCGAGCTGGCGCCGTTGCGCAAGCGGAGCCGGACCGCCGCGTGATCGCGCGGTTCGGGGAAGGCGTCCGCGCGGGCTTTCCCTTCGCGCTGGCCGGCGGGCTGCTGGCGGCCTCCTTCGGCGTGCTCGCACGCGACGCCGGCATGCCGGGCTGGGCCGCGGTGCTGATGTCGGCGATCGTGTTCGCGGGATCGGCGCAGATCGCCGCGATCTCGATCATCGGCGCGGGTGGCGGCCTGGGCTCGGCGCTCGGCGCCGCGGCGCTGATGAACTCCCGCTTCCTGCCGATCGGGATCGCGTTCGCGCCATCGCTGCCGGGCGGGCCGGCGAAGCGCGCGGCGCAGGGACAGGCCGTGGTCGATGTCTCGCTCGTGGTCGCCGAGGCCGGCGAGGGGCGGTTCGACCGCGGGCTCCTGTTCGGCTCGACGGCGATCCAGTACGCGGCGTGGGTGACCGGCACGACGGTCGGCGTGCTCGCCGGCTCGGCGCTGGGCGATCCCGAGGCGCTCGGGCTGGACGCGATCTTCCCCACGTTCTACCTCGCGCTGCTGTTCGAGGAGCTGCGGAGCGGCCGCGCGAGGGGCGTCGCCGCCGCCGGCGCGCTGATCGCGCTGGTGCTGATCCCGTTCACGCCGCCGGGCGTGCCGGTGCTGGCGGCCTCGCTGGCCACCCTGCTCGCGTGCGTCCGGCGCGGAGGCGAGGCGCGGTGAGCACGGGGACGGCGCTGGCGCTGGTCGGCGGCTGTGCCGTGGTCACGATCGCGCTCAAGGCCATCGGCCCGGTCGCCCTCGGCAGCCGCGAGCTGCCCGGGTGGTTCGCCGCGATCGTGGCGCTGATGGCCCCGGCGCTGTTCGCCGCGCTCGTCACCACCCAGGCGCTGGCCGACGAGCGCGACCTCGCCGTCGGCGCCGACACCGCGGGCGTGGCGGTGGCCGCCGTCGTGCTTTGGCGCGGCGGGTCGATGGTCGTAGCCGGGCTCGTGGCGGCCGCAACCGCGGCGTTGCTGCGCGCGGCGTTCTGAAGCGCCGCTCGTCGCGGCGACAGCGGCACTGCTGCGCGCGGCGCCCTGAAGCGCCGCTCGTCGCGGCGACGGCGGCGGTGCCGCGGGC
>JBPCNM010000103.1:0-6451 GCA_051001255.1 Solirubrobacteraceae bacterium | reverse complement strand
GTTGCCGTCCGTCAGCGAGTCGCTGAGGCGCTGGAGCAGCTCGCGCTGCTCGCGGCTGAGCCGGCGCGGGATGACGACGTTGACGTGCACGTGAAGGTCTCCGGTGCGGCCGCGCCCCAGCGGCGGCAGCCCGCGCGCGCGCAGCGTGACGACCTCACCTGGCTGGGTGCCGGCGGGGATCTCGAGCGGCAGATCGCCGTCGAGGCTGGGCACCTGAACCGTGGTGCCGAGCGCGGCGTGCGGCGCCGGGACGTCGATCACGGTGTGCAGGTCCTCCTGGTCGCGCACGAAGCGCTCGTCCTCGCGCACGCGGATCACGACGTAGAGGTCGCCGTTGGGCCCACCGCGATCGCCGGCGTGGCCGCGACCGCTCAGGCGGATCCGCTGTCCGTCGGCGATGCCGGCGGGCACGTCGACGCCGACCGTGCGCGTCTGGCGCATCTTGCCCTGCCCGGAGCAGACCGTGCAGGGCTGCTCGGGCACGCGGCCGTCACCGCCGCAGACGTCGCACACGGCGGTGCGCACGAGCTGGCCGAAGCGCGTGCGCGAGACCGCCTGCAGCTGGCCCGAGCCGTGGCAGCGCGTGCAGGTCACGATCGGCGTGCCGGGCTCGGCGCCGTTGCCGTGGCAGCGCTCGCAGCGGGCATCGACCTCGTGCTCGACCTCGACTGTCTGCCCGCGCGCCGCCTCGGCCAGGTCGATCGCCACCGCCACGACCACGTCGGCGCCCTGCATCTGGCCGGCGCGCTGCCCGCGGCCGGTGCCGAACGCGCTGTCGAACCCGCCGGAGCCGAAGAACGCCGAGAACAGGTCGGAGACCGAGCCGAAGCCCTCGAAGTTCGGGGCGTAGCCGCCCGAGCGCAGCCCCTCGTGGCCGTACGCGTCGTACTGGCGCCGGCGGCCGGCGTCGGAGAGCACCTCGTAGGCCTCGGCCGCCTCCTTGAACTTGTCCTCGGTCTGGGGGTCCTCGGTGTTCGTGTCCGGATGCAGCTCGCGGGCCAGCCGGCGGAACGCCTTCTTGATCTCCGTCTCGTCGGCGCTCCGGCCGACGCCGAGCACCTCGTAGTAGTCGCGCGGCATGCGGATCAGCCGTCGTAGACATCTTCGACGAAGCGGGAGAGCTGCAGCGCAGCGGTGCGCACGGCGCCGATCGCCATGCCGTAGTCCATCCGCGTGGGCCCGATCACCGAGACCGTGCCGAGGTTGCGCTGCGGCAGGCCGTAGTTGGCGGCGACGAGCGACAGCCCGTGCAGCGCGGGCGCCGCGTTCTCCCCGCCGATGCGTACGTAGAGGTCGCGCTGATCGAGCGCGGCGGAGAGCACCCCGAGCAGCGAGACGCGGCGCTCGAGCAGATCGAGCAGCGCGTTGAGCTGGGAGACGTCCTGGAAGCGATGCTCGCTCAGCAGCCGTGCGGTGCCCTCCACGTAGAGCGACTCCTCGGCGGTCTCGACCAGATCGATGAACGCGGGCGCGAGGCCTTCGATGAAGCTGCCCTCGGTCGCAGGCAGCGTCGGATCGGTGAGGCGCGAGCGCAGCGTCCGCGCTCCGAGCCCCTTGCCCACCAGCGCCTCGTTGAGATAGGAAGCCGCCCAGTCGGTGAGGCCGGCGTCGACCGGCCGCTCATACGTGAACAGGCGCTTGGACACGCCTCCGGTGGACGTGATGATCACCACCATCAGGACCTGCGGCTGGAGCACCAGGACCTCGATGTGGCGGATCGTCGTCGTCTGGATCGGCGGCGCCGAGACGATCGCGAGCAGGTCCGTGACCTGCGAGAGCGTCTCCGACGTCAGGCGCATCGCCTCGTCGACCTCGCGGCGCACGAGCGTGAGCGTCATGCCGTTGCCGGCCGGCTCCAGCTCGCCGCCGCGGCGCGCGGGCAGCAGCTTGTCGACGTAGTAGCGGTACCCCGCGTCGGTGGGCGCGCGCCCCGCCGAGGTGTGGGGATGCGAGAGCAGCCCGAGCTCCTCGAGCACGCCGAGCTCGTTGCGGATCGTCGACGGCCCGGCTTCGACGCCGGGATCGCCGGCGAGGGCCTTGGAGCCGACCGGCTGGCCGGTGGTCGCAAAGCCGTCGATCACCTTGGCGAGCAGCAGCTCCTGGCGCGGTGAGAGCACGCCACGGAGTCTAGGAGCCCGCTCCGGAACCAGACGCGCCGGACCCCCGGTGGTCGAGCTCCGCCCGGCCGCGGCGGACGATGCGCGTCTCGCCCTGCCACGCCTCGGCGTCGACGACGGCGACCCCGTCGGCGACCGCGTGGACCGTCGAGGAGACAACGACCTCCTGCTCGGGCACGCCCATGCCGCGGAACTGGACCGACAGGCGGCGCAGCTTGTCCGGGCCGCCGGCCGCCACGGTCTGCGCACGCGCCACCTGCGCCATCGTCCACAGCCCGTGCAGGATCCGGCCCGGCAGGCCGACCGAGCGGGCGAACTCCTCGTCGATGTGGATCGGGTTGAAGTCGCCCGACGCCCCCGCGTAGCGGACGGTCAGGTAGCGGTCCGGGGTCACCTTCAGGTCGGGCAGCCGCTCGCCGGCCTCCATCAGTCCCCCCTCACGATGCATGTCCACGTCCCGGTGCACACGCGCGCGCCGTCCTGATTGTCCGAGCGCGACTCGAACACGTAGAAGCCCATCCCGCCGCGCTCGGAGACCTCGCCGACCTCGACCGCGGTGGTGACCTCGTCGCCCGCCACCACGAGCGGGCCCCACGCGAACTCCTGCGCGCCGTGGACCATGCGCGCGAAGTCCATCCCGACCGCCGGGTCGAAGAACGCCGCGCCGATCGCGGCCGACGTGTAGACGACGGCGAACATCGGCGGCGCCACGACGTCGCGGTGCCCGGCGTCGCGCGCCGCCTCGACGTCGGAGTGCAGCGGGCCGGTCTCGCCGACCGCGTGGGCATACTCGCGGACCTTCTCGCGGCCCACCGCGTAGGTGACCGGCGGGAAGACACGGCCGATGGCGCTCACCGGGCGCTGTCCCCCAGCTCCAGGACCGCGAGGAACGCGTCCTGGGGCACCTCGATGCGCCCGACCTGCTTCATGCGCTTCTTGCCCTCCTTCTGGCGCTCGAGCAGCTTGCGCTTGCGCGAGATGTCGCCGCCGTAGCACTTGGCGGTGACGTCCTTGCGGAAGGCCTTGACCGTCTCGCGCGCGATGATCTTCGCTCCGACCGCAGCCTGGATCGGCACGTCGTACTGCTGGCGCGGGATCTTCTTGCGCAGCTTCTCGGTGAGCGTCTTGCCGAACTCGTAGGCCTTGTCGCGGTGCACGACCGTCGAGAGCGCATCGACCGCGTCGCCGCCGAGCAGCACGTCGAGCTTGACCAGGTCCGACGGGCGCAGACCGAGCGGCTCGTAGTCGAGCGACGCGTAGCCGCGCGTGCGCGACTTCAGCTGGTCGAAGAAGTCGAGCACGATCTCCGACAGCGGCAGGTCGTAGTGCAGCTGCACGCGCTCGGAGGACAAGTAGTGCATCCCCGAGTGCTCGCCGCGGCGCTCCTGGCAGAGCTCCATGATCTGGCCGATGTACTCCTTGGGCGTCAGGATCGAGGCCTTGATGTAGGGCTCGCGCGTCTCGGCGATGCGGGCGGGGTCGGGCATGTCGGTCGGGTTGTGGACCCGGATGACCTCGCCGTCGCTGAGCGTCAGCTCGAACTCGACCGACGGCATAGTGGCCATCAGCTCGAGGTCGTACTCGCGTTCGAGGCGCTCGCGCACGATGTCCATGTGCAGCAGGCCGAGGAAGCCGCAGCGGAAGCCGAAGCCGAGCGCGTCGGAGGTCTCGGGCTCCCACAGCAGGGCCGCGTCGTTGAGTGTGAGCTTCTCGAGCGCGTCGCGCAGGTCCGGGTAGGCGTCGGAGTCGATCGGGAACAGGCCGCAGAACACCATCGGCTTGACGTCGCGGTAGCCGGGCAGCGGCTCACCGGCGCCCTTCGCCTTGCTCGTCAGCGTGTCGCCGACGCGCAGCCGCGTGACGTCCTTGATGCCCGTGATCAGGTAGCCGACCTCCCCCGGGCCCAGCTCCGTCACGGGCGTCTGGGCTGGCGTGAAGAAGCCGATGTCGTCGATGTCGGCCTCGGTGCCGGCCGCCATCGCGCGGATCGCCTCGCCCTTGCGGAACGTGCCGTCGACGACGCGGATGTAGGCGATTACGCCGCGGTACTGGTCGAACTCGGAGTCGAAGATCAGCGCACGGGGCGGCGCGTCGGGGTCACCCGAGGGCGGCGGGACGCGGGCGACGAGATCCTCGAGCACGTCGATCACGCCCTCGCCGGTCTTGGCGGAGATGCGCTTGATCTCGTCGGTCGGCTCGCCGATCAGCTCGGCGATCTCCTCCGCCACGCGCTCCGGCTCGGCGCCGGGCAGGTCGAGCTTGTTCAGGCACGGGATCAACTCCAGCCCGCCGTCGATCGCGAGGTAGGCGTTCGCGACGGTCTGCGCCTCGACGCCCTGGGCGGCGTCGACGACGAGCAGCGCGCCCTCGCAGGCAGCGAGCGAGCGGCTGACCTCGTACGTGAAGTCGACGTGCCCCGGCGTGTCGATGAGCTGGAGCTGGTAGGTTTCGCCGTCGCGCGCGACGTAGTTGACGCGCACCGCCTGTGCCTTGATCGTGATTCCGCGCTCGCGCTCGAGGTCCATCGAGTCGAGCAGCTGCGCGCGCATGTCGCGCGTCTGCACCGTCTTCGTCATCTCCAGGATGCGGTCGGCCAGGGTCGACTTCCCATGGTCGATGTGGGCGATGATCGAGAAGTTGCGGATCTTGGACTGGTCGGCCATGGACGACCGACCAGGTTACGAGGTCCCAAGCGCTCGTCACCGGCTTCGCCTCGGCGGGAATCTGCGGGCGAACAGGTCGAGGATCTGCCGCGCCTCGGGCAGGCCGCTGCGCAGCAGCACCGCTGCGTAGGCGAGGCCGCCGAGCGCGAGCGCTGCCCCGACCGCGAGCAGCTGCGCCGGAAGCGAGTTCCCGAGCACCCGGTCGAGGCCGTACCAGCTGCCGTAGGCGACCGCGGCGAGCAGGGCGGCGGCGGCGAGCATCAGCGCCATCGCCCCGAGCGTGCGCGCAACCTCCAACCCGCCCAGCTCCGCCCGCAGCCGGCGCGCCTCGAGCAGCGCGAGGACCACGTTGGAGACCGTGGTGCCGAGCACGATGCCGCCGATCCCCATCGGCTCGTAGAGCGCCAGCGAGACCGCTGCGTTGACCGTGAGGGAGACGATCGCGAGCTGGGTCGGCAGCCACGGACGCTGCAGCGAGAAGAAGCTGCGCGTGAGGAGCAGCGTGATGCCCGAGAGCGGCAGCGAGAACGAGAACCAGAACAGCGCCTCGCTCACCTGCCGGGTGGAGTCGGCGTCGAAGTCGCCGCGCTCGTAGACGAGCCGTACGATCGGTGTGGAGAGCGCGACGATCGCCGCGGCACTCGGGATCAGCAGCAGCGAGATCTGGCGCATCCCCGTCCCGACCAGCGCCTCCAGGCCCCGGTAGTCGCGCCGCGCCGCCAGCCGGCTGAGCGCCGGGAACAGGACCGTCGCCACGGCGACGGAGAACATCCCCTGCGGGAGCATGTAGATGCGGAACGCCGCGTCGATCGAGGTCGGCGCCTCCTCGGAGACGAGGAAGCCGATCGTGGAGTTGATCAGCAGGCTCACGTTGATCAGCCCGATCCCGAGGCTCACCGGCAGCATCAGCACGAGCACCTGGCGCACCCGCGGGTCGTGGCGGAACGCGAACGAGACGCGCAGCGGATACCCGAGCCGCCGCAGCGGCGGAAGGCAGATGACGAGCTGCACCGCCGTCCCGGCCAGCACGGCGATGGCGTAGGCGTAGAGCTGGTCGTCGCCCTCGAACATCGGCGTCAGGCCGACCAGCCCGGCGATGATGACCACGTTCCACACCAGCGGGGCGAGCGCCGGGATCGTGAAGTGCTCGTGCGCGTTGAGGACCCCCGTGACCAGGCCGGTGAGCCCGAGCAGCACCACGATTCCGAACAGCACCTGGGAGAGGCCGACGGTCAGGTCGTCCAGGGCAGGAGTGGACTCGTCCCCGGTCAGCAGCGGCATCAGCACCGGAGCGATCAGGACGAACGCGAGCGTCAGCGCGCCGAGCGTGAGCAGCAGGTAGCCGGCGAGCGCGCTCGCGAGCTGCAGCGCCTCGCGCCTTCGCTTGTTCTCGAGCAGCTCGGAGAAGACGGGCACGAACGCCGACGAGAGCGCCGCGTCGGCCACGAGCGCACGAATCAGGTTGGGCACCTGGAACGCGAGCGTGAACGCCGACATCGCGCCGGAAGTCCCGAAGTAGCTGCGGGCTACGATCTCGCGCACGAGGCCCGCCACGCGCGAGAACCCGGTCAGCACGGAGAAGATGACCGTGTTGCGCGCGCGCCGGCCCGAGGCGGCGGCGGCGATGGCGCTGCCGGGGGCCGAGGCGGCGGCGATGGCGCTGCCGGGGGC
>JBPCNM010000102.1:0-8814 GCA_051001255.1 Solirubrobacteraceae bacterium | reverse complement strand
GCGCGGCGCCACGCGGCGCGGCGCAACCTGCCGCCGCGACACCGCATCCCGTTCCCTCTCGCGAGCCGTTCCCACTCCCCGCCCGGCCGGCGCGCGCTGCTCGCGCTGCGCGCGTGGTGCAACCGGCCGTACCGGCGCCACGGTGGCCTCCGCCACCGGCGTCGCCGCGTCGCCCGGCAGCTCCGGCTCCGGGCTCCCGAGCCGCGGCCAGGCGACGACCAGCGCGACGAGCCCCGCCACACCGGCGGCCCGGCCGACATTGCCCCATCGCACACGCCACAGCATGCTTCGCGTAGGCGCCCACGCCCTGCGGCTCGCCCCCACGTTGCTAGCATGGCCGCCCGCATGGCCACGGCGCAGCCCACGTACGACCTCATCCTCCTCCTCGATCCCGAGGCGGAAGACGAGCGCCGCACGAACATCCTGGCGAGCCTCGAGCAGATCATCGAGCGCCAGGGGTCGATCGTCTCGCGGCACGACTGGGGCCTGCGTCCCACCGCCTACGAGGTGCGCAAGCGCGCTGACGCCGACTACCACCTGCTGCAGTTCCAGGGCACGGCCGAGCTGCTCCTGCAGCTCAACCACGCGCTGAAGATCACGGACGGCGTCAACCGCTTCCGGATCATCAAGCTGCGCAAGGGCACGCCCGACCCACCGGATCTGCGCATGTCCGCCGCTGCCGCTGCTGCGGCCGCAGAGCAGCCGGTCGAGATCGAGCGCTAGCCCCCTCGCGAGCGTGTCGTCCAGCCCTCCGTCGTCCCGTCCGCGGCGATTCTGCGACGTCACGCCGCGGCTCTGCAACAAGACCGTCAAGAAATCCGCCCAAGATGCGAACGTCCGCCAGGAGACGCCGGACCCACCCCTAGACTCGGCCACCCGAACGACTTTGTCAGGGAAGTGAAAGGAGCCCCTCGTGACGGCCACCAACATCAATCGCGTCGTCCTAACCGGGAATCTGACGCGCGACCCGGAGCTGCGGTCGCTGCCGAGCGGCATGTCGGTCTGCTCGCTGCGTGTCGCCTGTAACACCCGGCGCAAGAACAACTCCACCGGCGAGTGGGACGACAAGCCCAACTACTTCGACGTCACCGTCTGGGGCGCCCAGGGCGAGAACTGCGCCCGGTTCCTGTCAAAGGGCCGCCCGATCGCGCTCGACGGCCGGCTCGAGTGGCGCGAGTGGCAGGACAAGGAGGGGAACACGCGCCAGTCGATCGACATCATCGCCGACGCGGTGCAGTTCCTCGGCGGTCGCGAAGACGCCCCAGGCGGCGGCGGGGGCGGGTTCACGCCGCGCTCCGACGTCCCGGTCGACGACCGGGACTTCCAGCCGGTCGCCGCCGCGTCCGGCAACGGCGCGCCGTCGGGCCAAGGCAGCGCAGCGGACGACGACATCCCGTTCTAGTGGGCGGGTCCGGCGCCTCCCGACCGGGGCGCCGGACTCCCTCCGCGCCAGGGCGCCGGACCCCCCTCCGCGCCGACCTCCTACACTGTTTGGCCCGCGCCTCTGGCGCGCGCACTCCGGTGCGGTGAGTGCGGAACGTCTTCTTCCAGCGAGGTCTCTTCAACAGTGGCAAAGCAGCGCAGCCGGCCGACGCGCCGGCGAGACAACAAGAAGGGCGGGCCCGGCTCAGGGCGCCGCAAGTCCTGCGGGTACTGCCGGGACAAGGTCGACCAGGTCGATTACAAGGACGTCACGACGCTGAAGAAGTACGTGTCCGATCGCGGGAAGATCCGCTCGCGCCGCATCACGGGCGCCTGCCGCCGGCACCAGAACCAGGTCGCGACGGCCGTCAAGCGCGCCCGCGAGATCGCGCTGCTGCCCTACGTCGGCGACAATCGCGAGGATCGCGACGAGCGTGGCCGGCCGCGGCGCGACAACGACCGAGACCGAGACCGCGAGCGCTAGGAGCGAGATGCCCCAGGCCATCCTCCTCGCGGATCACGAGAACCTCGGCGCCAAGGGCGCCGTCATCGACGTTTCGAAGGGCTACCTCCGGAACTACCTCATCCCGCGCAAGCTGGCGGCGCCCGCGACGCGCGGCTCGATCGCCGCAGCCGAGCGCCAGGCGGTCGCCGCCGCGCGCGCCGTGGCGGACGCGACGGCCCGTGCGGAGGAGAACGCCGCGCTGCTCAACAAGACGGTGCTCACCATCGCCCACCAGGCCGGCGACGACGGCCGCCTGTTCGGCTCGGTGACCTCGCAGGACATCGTCGACGCCATCAAGGAGGCGCGCGGAATCGCCATCGACAAGCGCCACGTCCAGCTCGAGGAGCCGATCAAGACCGTCGGCACCCGCATGGTCGAGGTCGAGGTCGACAACGGCGTCACCGCAACCGTCAAGACCATGGTGGTCGAGCAGAAGTAGCGTCACTGCAGCGCGTATACGACGCCGAACGGCCGCCTCCGGGCGGCCGTTCGCGTTCGTGCCGTCTCTGCAACGACTTCGCCGAGATTCCGCGGTGTTCAAGGGAACGCTCCGACACGCGACCTAGACTCGGTGGCTTCGTGAGCGCTCCCGACCGGACCTCCACCAACGGCCACGGCAACGGGGGCGCGCCCCGGATGCCCGACGGCCCGATCACGCCGCCGCAGAACCTCGAGGCCGAGCAGTCGGTGCTGGGCGCGGTGCTGCTGTCCGACACGGCGCTGCCGGCGTTGATCATCGACGAGCGGCTGCATCCCGAGGACTTCTACCGCGAGGCCCACGGGATCGTCTTCGCCGCGATGCTCGACCTCCACAACGGCGGTGAGCCGGTGGACGCGCTCACGCTGGTCGAGCACCTCAAGCAGGCCGGCCAGCTCGAGGGCGCCGGCGGCCGCGCGGCGATCGACCTGCTGGCCTCGAGCGTCCCCGCGGTCGGCCACGTCCGCCAGTACGCCCGGATCGTGCGCGAGAACGCGATGCTGCGTCGGCTCTTGCGCGCCGCATACGAGATCCAGGCCCGCGTCCACTCCCACGACGCGCCGCCGCGCGAGCTCGTCGACATCGCCGAACGCTCGATCCTCGAGGTCGCCCACGAGGACAGCCGCAAGGACTTCCGCGCGATCAACGACGTCCTCGACGTCGAGATCACGAAGCTCGAGCAGCTCTCGCGGGAAGGCAAGGAAATCACCGGGACCCCGTCGGGCTTCGAGGACCTCGACAGCATCACCGGCGGCTTCCAGCCCGGCAACCTCATCGTCCTGGCGGCACGACCCTCGATGGGAAAATCTGCGCTGATGGCCAACTTCGCCGAGCACGCGGCGCTGAGCGGCGACAAGGCCATCGCGCTGTTCTCGCTCGAGATGTCGGAGTCCGAGCTGGCCCAGCGGTTCATCGCCTCCCAGGCGTCGATCAAGGGCGACGACCTGCGCAAGGGCCGGGTCCCGAACTCGCGCTGGGGCAAGATCATGGAGGCGTCCAACCGGCTCGCGAAGTCGCCGCTCTTCATCGACGACTCCTCCGACCTCTCGGTGCTCGACGTCCGCGCGAAGGCGCGCCGCCTGCTCCAGCAGCACGCCGAAGGCCTCGGGCTGATCCTGATCGACTACCTCCAGCTGATGCGCGGCGACGGCCGCACGGACAATCGCGTCGAGCAGATCGGCCAGATCTCCCGCGGCCTGAAGACGCTCGCGCGCGAGCTCGAGTGCCCGGTCATCGCGCTCTCGCAGCTCAACCGCGGCGTCGAGCAGCGGACGGACAAGAAGCCGATCCTCTCCGACTTACGAGAAAGTGGATCTATCGAGCAGGATGCGGATCTCGTGATGTTCATCTACCGCGACGAGTACTACGACAAGGAGTCCGAGCGGGAGGGGATCGCGGACGTGATCCTCTCCAAGCATCGCAACGGCGGGCTGGGGACGGTCGAGCTGACGTTCCAGAAGGAATACCCGCGGTTCATGTCTTACGTCGGCGACGACCGCTACTAGTACGCGTCATGGCCACCTGCCCCGACGGACGCTGCGACGGCTCCGGCTTCCTCTTCGACGAGGCGGCCCGGCAGGCTCGGCCCTGCACCTGCCGGCCGCGACTCCTCGCCCGCAAGCGCGCGGCCTCGATCGAGGGACGCATCCCGAAGCGATACCGCGGCGTCTCGTTCGATCGGGAACCGCTCATCGCCATCGCACGGACAAGCCCCGAACCGGTCAGGCGCGCTCGGCGCTACATCCAGACGATCGACGAGCAGATCGATGCAGGACGCGGAATCTGGTTCACCGGCACGCCCGGAACCGGCAAGACCACGCTGGCGATGCTCATCTCCAAGGCGGCCATCGAGGCGGGGCGCAGCGTCGCGATCTACTCGCTGCCGCATCTCCTGGCCCTGCTGCGCGACACCTACAACGAGGGCGGCCCGAGCCTCGTCGAGCTGCTCGACCGTCTGGCCGCCGTCGAGCTGCTCCATATCGATGACCTCGGGGCAGAGCAGAGCTCGGCCTGGGTGCTCGAGCAGCTCTACAACATCATCAACGCTCGCTACGAGGATGAGCGTGCGCTGATCCTCACGACGAACCTGGTGGGAGCCCCGCCCAGGAGTCCGTCGGCCCGCAAGGGCGGGGAGGAGGCCGAGCCGGCGACGCTCGACGATCAGCTGGGTGAGCGGACGGTCTCGCGCATCCATGAGATCTGCGGCGAGCCCCTTGGCCTGTTCGGCCCGGACCACAGGAAGGTCACGGCGATCGACTACGACGACACCGAGATCAACTACGCCGGGATCGGCTGGACGCAGCGAAGCGACCGCACCCTCTCCGCAGACGATGGCGCCGAACCCGCCTACGGCGAGCCGCGCCCACGGCGCACGCCCTTCGCCTCCTAGACTGGACGTACGACATGGCCGGCATCGTCATCATCGGCGCCCAGTGGGGTGACGAGGGCAAGGGCAAGATCACGGACCTGCTCGCCGAGAACGCGGATCTCGTCATCCGCTTCCAGGGCGGCAACAACGCCGGCCGCACGATCGTCCGCGACGACGTCAAGTGGAAGTTCCACCTGATCCCGTCGGGGATCCTCTACCCGGGCAAGCCGTGCGCGATCGGCAACGGCGTCGTGATCGACCCCAAGGTCCTGACCGACGAGCTCGACGACCTGCGCGCCAAGGGCGTCGACCTCTCGGGCCTGAAGATCAGCGCCAACGCGCACCTGATCATGCCGTACCACATGCTGCTCGACCACGCGGGCGAGACGAAGCTCGGCAAGCTGCAGATCGGCACGACGCGCCGCGGCATCGGGCCCGCCTACGCCGACAAGGCGGCGCGCCTCGGGATCCGCGTGCAGGACCTGCTCGACGAGAAGATCCTCAAGAAGAAGATCATGGCCGCGATGGAGCCCAAGCGCCTCGCGCTCCGGCCCTGCGCCAAGTCACCGGACCTCGACCTGCAGTCGATGACCGAGGACTACCTCACCTACGGGCACCGGATCGAGCGCTACATCGCCGACACCGCGCGGCTGACCTGGAAGCACCTCGACGAGGGCGGCGACGTCATCTTCGAGGGCGCCCAGGGGACGATGCTCGACATCGACCACGGCACGTATCCGTTCGTCACCTCCTCCAACCCCGTCGCCGCGAGCGCCGCGACCGGAACCGGCGCCGGGCCGAAGGACCTCGACGAGATCTGGGGCGTGACCAAGGCGTACGCGACCCGGGTCGGCGCCGGCCCGTTCCCGACCGAGCTCGACGACGAGCTGGGCGCCGCGATGCGCGAGGCCGGCGGTGAGTACGGGACGACGACCGGCCGGGCGCGGCGCGTCGGCTGGAACGATCTCGTCGCGCTGCGCTACGCAGCGCGCTTGAACACGCTCACGCACCTCGCCGTCACGAAGCTCGACGTCCTGAGCGGCCTCGGCCCGCTGCGCGTCTGCACGCGCTACCACAGCTCCAACGAGGCGACGTTCGACCACTTCCCCTACCACCAGTCGGTGCTCCACCACGCCGGCGGCGTCTACGAGGAGCTGCCGGGCTGGGACGAGGACATCACGGAGTGCCGGTCCGAGGACGAGCTGCCCCAGGCCGCGCGCGACTATCTCGCCTACCTGACCGACTTCGTCGGCGTGCCGATCGCGCTGATCAGCGTCGGGCCCGGCCGCGACCAGGTCATCTGGACCGACGCGGGCCGCCAGACGGCGTCTGCCCAGCGCGCCGCGCTCGCCTAGCGAGGGGTTCGCCGGCCGGCACCGGCGCGCCGACTCCTCCGGCCGGCTCCTAGCCAGTCGTCGGGTCCTGGAGCAGCGCGAGCGCGGCGGCGACCGTCGTCCACCCCTCGTCAGAGGCGACGAACGCGAAGTCGGCCCGGTACTCCGTCCACGCCGAGGCCGGAATCAGCCGCCCCGTCGGCTCCCACGTGTAGTGCCCCCTGTCCCGCGCCCGGTCGATGAAGCTTGCGCCCGTACTCAAGCTCCTCCGCGAGTAGCCGGGCTGCCCGGCGTGCGTTCTCGACGCGATGACCGGCCGCGGGTACCTTGACTACCCGCTGCGCTTCGTGATCCCCTGGCGCGACCTGCCGCCCTTCGGGCGAGGCCCGAGTGGCTTCGCTCAGGAGGCCGTCTTCGCGCCTCTGCTTCCCGTCGAGGCGTCGCCGGTTCGCGGGCGCTCGATGGCAAGCCTGATCGTGCCCGGCGGGGCGACGTCCGCGATCGGGCTATACGCCCAGACGGGCGATCCGGTCGCGGTCCTCGACGCCGGCGGCGTGACCGTCCTCTTCACGGCTGCGTGGCCCGCGCTCCTCTGGCTCGAGTCCAGGGGTCGCGCAGCTGATGGGGTCGAGCTCGACTCGAGTCCTCCCGACGAGGAGCCGCCCGCCCGTGAGCGTGCCTAGAGCAGGCACCGTTGCCAGGTCGGCATCCGAAGCGCCAGGGATCCGGCGGAATTCGGCCTGATTCGGCCCGCGTGCCAGCGGGGCGAGTAGCTACGCCGGGCCAGTTGTGGAGCCAAGTGCGGGCTCTCATGCATCGGGCAACGGTCCTCTTCACGCGCGAGAGGTCGCAGGTTCGAAACCCGCCGCGCCCATCCAAGGAGAGCCGCGCTCGGACGGCATTCTGAGTGTGCCCGCGGTCGGTCGCTCGTTTCCCCTCGCGCAGGTGGCCAGTGGAAACGCTATGGAAACGACAGGCGCGCCGGGTCGTCACGTACTGCTTGGTCGACCTCGGTCGCAGGCGCGACCTGCCCTCCTACCCAGCTCATCCGCGGATCGCGGCAGTGCTGTCAAGGCCAGTCCGTCAGAACCTCGCGAAGCGATGGCCTTGACTGCGCCGCCGTGTGTAGCTACGCCGGGGCAGGTCCGTCCTGCGGGTCCGGTAGACCAGTCCGCGTGCTCGACGTCGTCCACCAGCTCGTCGCGACCGAACGCGCGCTCGACAAGCTCGGCGCCCGGGGCATCTCGGCTGACGAGCCGACGCAACTGCCGCACAACCGGCATGTCATCGTCAGCAATCCGCGCGATCCGGGGAGGCGGCGGTTCCCGATCGGCGCAACCGGCGGCGGCCGCGTCCTGACGCTCGTAATCGAGCAGACCGTGGACCCGACGACCTGGCCGATCGTGACCGGGTGGGGCGCGACCGAGGCGGAGCGTAGGATCCTACGCAGGCGATGACCAAGGATCCCTGGACAGACTGCGATCCGCAGCCGGGCGACCTCGACGCCGAGCTCGCGCTGCTCGAAGCGAGTGCCTTCGACTACCACGAGGGCGACCCCTCGGCGACATTGCGGATCGTGGTCAGCGTCGAGGGCGAGGACGCGCGCCGGCTCGCGCGGATCGCCGAGGCGCGGGAAGAACCCGGGCGCCGTCGTCGCTGAGTTGCTGCTCGACGCCGATCGTCCGGCCGCGTAGCCGGCGGGCGAGCTCGCCGACCCCGGGGCTGGCCCTGGGCGGTTGGCGCCGGCGAGGACGCGAGCGAAGCGAGCGCCCGCAGGTGGCGCGGCCCGGCCGAGGCCGCGTGGATGGCTTGCCTTTCGCACCCCCTCACGCTCGATCGGCGCCCTGCAGGAACATGACCCGGTCCTCGAGCGGCTCATCGGCGGCTGCGAGCACAGCGGCGACGAGCGCGCTGCGCCCGGCGGGGCGGCGTGAGAATCTCGATGACAGTGCTATCAGCACGCCGGGGTGGTGGTGCCCGGCGGTGAGGTGGTCTGCCGCGATGCGGACAAAGTCGGCCACGTTCTCGGTGAGCAGCACGTAGCTGTCGGCGACGGCGGTCGCGAACACGTCGAGCTCGGACCGCCCAGCGAGCGCGAGCTCGGTGACCGTGACGGCGTCGATGTTCGCAGTGGTGCGGAGGGGCGACTAGTCGCGGACGGTGCGCGTGTCGACGAGGAAGTCGTGCAGCGCACGGTTCTCGTCGTCCCACAGCGGCCACAGCACGTCGGCGAGGTTCGCCAGGCCGAACGTGACCGAGCCCGCGAAGCCGAACAGCAGCGCCTTCACCGCCACCTCGCGCAGCATCGCCCAGCCGAAGTCCATCGGCTGACCCTTCGCGCGCACCACGCGGATGCCCATCGCCATGCGGCCGAGCGTCTTGCCGTTGGTCCGCGCCATCATCAGCGGCGCGTAGAGCAGCGCGACGATCGCGATCGCCAGGAACGAGAGCATCAGTCCGACGATCACCGCGACCACCCCGGCCTGGTCGGAGGCGAAGAAGCCGACCGAGAAGACCGAGCCGAACACGGCCATGATGATCAGTGCCCCGACGCCCACGATGAGGCCGTCGATCAGCGCGGCGCCCACGCGCGACCACCAGCCCGCCAGAGCGTAGCGCCCGGTCGCGGGCACCGGGGCCGCGGCGTGCGGCGGGCCGCCGAGCGCGCCCGGAGGCGCCGGGGACGAGTACCCGCCCGGTGCGGAGG
>JBPCNM010000101.1:0-2831 GCA_051001255.1 Solirubrobacteraceae bacterium | reverse complement strand
GCGGTGGCCTGGTCGGGAGCGCCGCCCGTCACGGCGCCCAGTGGCGCCTCGCCGGTGAGCGCGGTGGCGATCGCGAGCAGCAGATGGCCACCGAGCCCGGCGAGCGTCCCCGCCTCGTCCGCGCGTTGGCGCGCGCCGCGGGCCAGTGCGGAGAAGGCGACGGCGCCGGCTGCCCAGCCGAGCACGAGCGGCAGTCCGTCGGTCACCGACGCCAAGGCGACGTCGGCCAGCACGATCCCGAGCCCGGCGACGGCCAGCGTCAGCTCGCGGCTCACGCGCGGGCTGCGGCGGGCGAGCAGGCCGGCGGCCAGGTGCGCGAGCGCGAGCGCCGCAAGCCACGCGTGGGTCGCGCCGTCGCCGAGCCCGAGCGCCCCGAGACCGGCCAGCGCGAGCGCGTTGAGCGCGAGCAGGACGTGCGCGGAGATCCGCAGCGCCGGCGTCCCCGCACGCCACTCGAACCCGGCGGCGCCGGCGGCGGTCACGACGCCGAACGCCGCGAGCGCGGCGATCACCGGCCCGGTGCCCGGCCCGCCGTCGCCCGACCAGTCCAGCATCCACCAGCCGAGCTGCGGGACGGTCACGAGGAATGCCGCGCCGGCCAGCGCGTGCCAGCGCTGCCACAGCAGCACGACGCCGGCGGCGGCGTAGGCGATCAGCATCAGTGCGATGCCCGTGCCGTCGCCGGCCGCGCCGACGAGGGCGGGGGAGACCAGCGCGCCGAGCATGCCGAGCCAGCCGATGCCGGGCGCGGCCCAGCGCAGCGCGAGCGCCGTGGTCGCGGCGCCGACGACCAGCGCTCCGACCAGCGCAGGCAGCGCCGGCACGAGGCCGTAGACCGGACCGGCGACGACGGTCGCCGCGAACAGCCCGGCGATGCCGGTCGCGGCTGACGCGAGCGCCGCCTCGGTCCGCCCGCGCCGCTCGTGCAGCCACGCGCCGGCGGCAAGCAGCGCCAGCGACGCGCCGGAGGCCATCAGCACCCGCGCCTCCTCGCCGATCCACCCGCGCGAGGCCGCGATGACGAGGAAGAACAGCAGGCCGGTCAGGACCGCGAAGCCGCCGACCCACCCGAGCACGCGTCCGCCGAGCAGGTCCTCGAGCCGGGCCGGGCGGGCGCCCGCCGCCGCGCGGTCGTCGGCGGCGGCCGATCCCGCGTTTCGGGCGGCTCGGGTCACCAGGCCTTCGGCGGCGGCCGCGCCGGTGCTTCCGGCGGCCGTGGCCACCCGTGATCGCCGTCGACCCGGCGCTCCCTCCGGTCGCGCAGCTCACCCGTTCCCTGGACGCGTTCCTCGGCTGGGTCGAGGCGAACGCGGACGGCTACGGCAAGCTGCTGGAGGGCGCGACGACGCATGTGGAGGTGCGCGAGCTCGTCGACCAGGTGCGCAGCGGCACGGCGGACCAGATCCTCGGCGGCATGTCGCCTGACGGCCCGCCGCCGCCCGCGCTGCGCGCCGCCGTCCACGGGTGGCTCTGGTTCATGGACGGCGCGCTCATGGACTGGTTGGAGCACCGCGACCTGGAGCGCCCCCAGCTGCTGGGACTCCTCCTGGGCACCCTGCTCGGCGCGGTCACGGCCTCGGGCGCGCCCAGGCTGACCGAGCGCCTGACCGATTGCTAGGCGACCTTCTTCAGGTCGACCACGAAGATCAGCGTCTCGTTCGGCGCGATCTCCGGGCTCGGACTCTGGTCGCCGTAGGCGAGGTCGGGCGGGATGACCAGCACGCGCCGGCCGCCGACCTTCATGCCCGCCACGCCCTGATCCCAGCCCGGGATCACCTGGCCGGCGCCGAGCGGGAACGCGAACGGCTCGCTGCCGCGATCCCAGGACGCGTCGAACTGGGCGCCCGTGGACCACGAGTTCCCGACGTACTGCACCGAGACGGTGTCGCCCGGCTTGGCGGCCTTGCCCTTGCCCTCGACGACGTCCTGCTGCTGGAGCTCCGCGGGCGGCGCGCCCGACGGCTTGGCAACCTCGGGCTTGGTCTCCACGGCGGTGCCGATGTCGGCGGCGAGGTCCGCGGCGGTGGTCGGCGCGGGCGTGCTGGTCTGGACCGGGGCCGCCGCTTCCTGCTCGGGCTCGTCGCCGCACGCGGCGGCGAACAGGGCGAGCAGCAGGCAGGCGAGGAGCAGCGGCGGGCGGGTCATGCCGGCTCAGGATACGAAGCCCGCTCGCGAATGCCGCGGTTCAAGGCGAGCGGGTGGACGGACGATACGCAACAGGATGCCGTCCCGACCGGCTCCCGTCACGCTGACGCATCCGCACTGGAGGCGCTGGTCGACGCGGCCGCAGGCATCCTGGCCGCCGATTCCCTGTCCGACACGCTCGGGCGGATCGCGCATCACCTGGGCGAGCTGCTCGACTTCGACGAGCTGTCGGTCTACGAGGTCGATCGCGTCGCCGAGATGCTCGTTCCGGTGTTCGCGCTCGGGGAGTACGCCGCCGAGGTGATGGCGGACTCCTTCCCGGTCGGTGAGGGCGTCACCGGCTGGGTCGTCGCCAACCGCCGCACGCGCAACGTCGAGCGCGCCGACGAGGATCCGATCGCCGCGATCGTCGAGGGCACCGAGATGGAGGCCGAGTCGTTCGCATCCGTGCCCCTGCTGGTCGCGGACCGCGTCGTCGCCGCGCTCAACGTCTACCGGATCGGCGAGCAGAAGTCGTTCAGCGCGACCGAGGTCGCCCAGATCGAGCGGTTCGCGACGATGGCGGCGCTCGCCTTCGACTCCGCCCGCCAGCGCGACACGCTGCGCGAGCAGGCGCGCACGGACGGCCTCACCGGGCTGCTCAACCATCGCGCGTGCCACGAGCGCCTGAGCGAGGAGGTCACGCG
>JBPCNM010000100.1:0-3046 GCA_051001255.1 Solirubrobacteraceae bacterium | reverse complement strand
GGGTTCCGCCGTGGCGTCAGGCACGACCTCTTCGCTGGGGGACATGAGCGCCACCCGGGGGCGTTCGTGCTCGTCAAACTCGGCCACCCCGGCCACGGCGAGCAGGCCGAGGTCGGCCGCGCGCAGCGGGCGCCCGGCGGGCACGAGCACGTCGCCCGGGCGCGCCTCCTCGCCCGGCGTCAGCACACCGTCGCCGGGCGCCACGCCGCGCAGCAGCTCGACGTGGCCGGGCATCGGCTCCGTCGTGTGCTCGACCATCACGACCGCGTCCGCGCCGTGGGGCAGCAGCCCGCCGGTGGGAATGGTCATCGCCGCGCCCGGCCCGACCTCGCTGGCGGGCGCGCTGCCCATCGCCACCGCGCCGGTGAGCTCCAGGAACGCGGGCAGCGTCTCGGACGCCGCGTAGGTGTCGGCGGCGCGGACCGCGTAGCCGTCGACCGTCGCGCGCGCCCACCCGGGGAGCGTCTCCTGCGCGCCGACGTCGCGCGCCGGCACCGCACCGAGCGCGGGCGCGACCTTCACGACGGCGCTGCGCCGCGCGGGCGCGAGCGCGCCCAGTGCCTCGGCGACCGTCATGACCGTGAGGAACATGCCGCCGCTAGGAGCCGCCGGCGCCGCCGGCGGCGGTCATGAGCGCGGGCCCTCGAGCGCCGGCTCGCGCTGCATCCGCAGCACCGACATGACCGGCCCGAGCGCGACTTGACCGAGGCCGCAGATCGAGGTCAGCCGGAGCGTCTCCTCCAGCTCGTCGATGCGCTCGTCGACGTCCGTGGCGCCGCCGCCGCGCTCAAGCACGTCGACGAGGATGCCGTGCGCCTTGTTGGAGCCGACGCGGCACGGGACGCACTTGCCGCAGGACTCGTTGCGGAAGAAGTTCAGGACGTTCGTCGCGGCCGCGAGCAGGTCGGTGCCGTCGGCCAGCACCACCATGGCACCGGTGCCGAGCGCCGAGCCGGCCTCCGCCACGGCCTCGAACGTCAGCGGCAGCTCGTGGCAGTCGGGCCCGAGGAAGTTCGTCGACGCGCCGCCGGGCTGGACGGCGCCGAGCGCCGAGCCGTCGCGGATCCCGCCGGCCAGCGCGATCACGTCGCCGACCGTCGTCCCGCCGGGAACGCAGAACACGCCCGGCCGCTCGACGTGGCCGGAGACGGAGAAGAACTTCAGCCCGGCGCCGCCGTTGACGCCCTGCTCGCACCACCACCGCGCGCCGCGCTCGAGGATGATCGGGACCGACGCGAACGTCTCGACGTTGTTCATCAGCGTCGGCAGCCCGTGCAGCCCGTAGCCACCGGGGAACGGGGGCTTGTTGCGCGGCTCGCCGCGGTGGCCCTCCATGCACTCGATCAGCGCGGTCTCCTCGCCCAGGATGTAGCCGCCGGGGGAGGTGAAGATGTCGATCGAGACGCCGTCGAGCACGCCCACCGCCCGCGCGCGCTCGATCTCCTCGCGCAGGATCCGCTCCTCGGGCTCGTACTCGTGGCGTATGAACACCCAGGCCTGCTCGGCGCCGATGGTGCGCATCGCGAGCGCCATCCCCTCGATCACCAGGTGCGGCTGCTCGGCGAGGATCTGGCGGTCCTTGAACGTCCCGGGCTCGGCCTCGTCGGCGTTGCAGATGACGTACTTCGGGCCCGCGTCCTGGCCCCGGACCATGTCCCACTTGCGGCCGGTCGGGAAGCCGGCGCCGCCCATGCCCTTCAAGCCGGAGTCGTTGAGGATCGCCACCGGATCGCCGGTGAACTCGCGCAGCACGCGGTAGTGCTCGCCGGCGCCGGCGTACGGGTCGTTGGGCCGGCGCTCGGACCCGCGCAGCGCCTCCGGGTAGCGCTCCTCCACGACCGCCACCGGGGCCTGGTCGCAGCGCCCGACGCACGAGACCTCGTGCACGACCGCGCCCTCGGGGATGACCGCGTGCCCTCGCGAGAGCCGGCAGGAGAGGTCGCGGCAGACCGCCACCTCGAGGCCCTCCTTCGGGCCGGTGCGGAAGTGCGGGTAGAACGAGACCAGCCCCTCGATCTCATACAGCGGGCGGCGCGTGTCGCGCGCGAGCTTCACGAGTTGCTCGCGCGGCAGCCAGCCGTGCTCGCGCTGGATCGCGTGCAGCGACGGGACCAGCGACGGTCCGGGGAACTTCCCGGCGCGCGCCTCGACGCCCGGGACCCGTCCGTTGCCCTGCGCCATCAGCCGGCTCCCTGCAGCGCCTGCACGGAGTCGGGCAGCACCGGCTGCCCGCCACCCGCACGCTCGAGCCGCACCGCGCAGAACTTGAACTCGGGGATCTTCCCGAACGGGTCGATCTCGTCGATCGTCAGCAGGTTCGCCGCCGCCTCGCGGAAGTGGAACGGGATGAAGCAGGAGCCGGGCGTCTCACGGTGCGAGAGCTTCGCGGCCAGCTCGATCGAGCCGCGCCGCGACGTCACGCGCACGAAGTCGCCGTCGGCGATGCCCATGCGCGCGGCGTCCTGCACGCCGACGAACACCATCGCCGACGGCTGGATCGCGTCCAGCGCGAACGAGCGGCGCGTCATCGAGCCGGTGTGCCAGTGCTCGAGCAGCCGGCCGGTGTTGAGGATGAACGGGAACTCGGCGTCGGGCAGCTCCTTGGCCGGCAGCCACTCGGCGGGCACGAGGTGCGCCTTGCCGTCGTCGGTGGCGAACGACTCGCCGAACAGCACGACGGTGCCGTCGGAGTGCTCGGGGTCGGCGTTGGGATAGAGCTTGCCGGCCGGCCCGAGGTTCGCGTACTCCAGCCCCGCGTAGGCGGGCGAGAGCGCGACCATCTCGTCGAACACCTCGCTCACACCGGAGTACTCCATCGGCAGCCCGATCCGGTTCGCGATGTCGCAGATGATCTCCCAGTCCGGCCGCGCGTCGCCGGGGGCGTCGAGCACCTTGCGGCCGATCTGCACGCGCCGGTCTGTGTTCGTGTAGGTGCCGTCCTTCTCCAGGAACGACGTCGCGGGCAGCACGACGTCGGCGAACTCGGCCGTCTCGGTGAGGAAGATGTCCTGCACGACGAGGAACTCCAGCGCGGCGAGCGCCTTGC
>JBPCNM010000099.1:0-10820 GCA_051001255.1 Solirubrobacteraceae bacterium | reverse complement strand
GAAACGCTGTCATCCGTCTGGAGGGCGTAGGAACGGGCTCCGGCCCGACTCAAGGAAGGGATGCGGAAGGACTCGCCGAAGGGCGGTGGCGCGACGAGGACGGTCGCGGCGCCGCCCTTCACTCGTTTGACGAGATCGAGGCCTTCTCGTTCGGCGAGGTCGACGCGATCGCCGTGCTGGCCTACGCCGACCAGCCGCTGACTCCGCTCGTGCAGCGGGCTGCCGACGAGTCGGCCGCCATCTGCGCGGCGGGCGGGATGCCTGCGCTGGGCACCTCGGGGCCGCCCGCGTACGCGCTGCTCGGCCAGAACGTGCTCGACGCCGTCGCCGGCTTCTTCTTCAGCGTCGAACCGCAGGTCTTCGCCGGCGTGTTCCCGATGTTGACGCGCAACCCCTGCGGCGACCCGTCGTCCTACGTCACGGCACCCGCCACCACGCTTCCCAACCTCGCGAGCATCGAGGTCCCCGTGCTCGTCGTCGGTGGCACGCGCGACGCCCTCTACCCGCCGCCCGCCGGGCGCCGGCAGGCCGCGCGCTACACCGGCTCGCGCGCCGTGACGTTCCGCAGCCTCCCGCGCACCGGCCATGCGCTCAGCTTCGAGCGCGGCCGGAGGGCGCTCCAGCGCCACATGGACAGCTGGCTCACCGACAACCGCTTCTGATGCCGGCGCGTCAGTGGTCGGCGACCGTGCCGTCCTGAGGCTCGAGCGGCAGCCCACGCTGATCCCACGCGGTCAGCCCGCCGTCGACGGAGTACGCGTCGAAGCCGGCACGGCGGAATGCGTTGGCCGCCATCCCCGAGCGGGCGCCTAGGCGGCAGTAGAACAGCACTGGCCGGTCGCGGTCCAGCGACTCGGCTTCGGAGGCGAGGCGCTCGAGCTCGATGTGGCGTGCCCCGGCGATCCGGCCCGCCTCCCATTCGCGCGGCTCACGCACGTCGACGAGCTGGACGTCGCCCGCCTCGATCAGGTCCTTGGCGCGATCTACGTCGACGTCGACGTCATCGGCGTGGAACGGATGCGTCATCGCCACTGCACGCTACAGTCTCGGCGCGCGACGCGGCAGACATCGGGCAGGAGCTGTAAGCTGCCGCGCCGCAAGTGACATAAGCCGAATCCCCCGGTGGCGGGGGAGCGGGGGACCCAATCGGGCCGCCAGGACGTGGGCCCCGGGGCGAATCGCCGTCGTGACGTGACGGTGTAGCGCGATCTTTTCCGCGCGAGCCCGACAGCTAACCCCGTAGGCGCTTCGAAGAGAACAAGGGGGAGCACCGCTTGTCACGCCGTCGAACGCTCGCCGTGGCCGTATCGGCCATCTGCGTCCTGATACCGATCACCGATGCCGCCGCCGCGAAACGGAGCTTCGGGTCACGCCCGCTGGCGCGCCCGATGCAGGGACCCGACGTGCGGGCGCTGCAGCGGCTCCTGACCGCCTACGGGCTGCCCGCCGCCGCCGACGGCCAGTACGGCCGCCAGACGGCCCGCGCCGTACGCACGTGGGAGCGCAGCGGCGGACGCCCCCGCGACGGTCGCGTGAGCGTCGGCGAGGCCGCGGCGCTCCAGACCGCGGTCGAGCGCGGCGAGCGCCTGGCCGGTGCCGAGCCTCCGGCCACGCCCGAGGCTTCTGCGCCCGCCGAGACGGCCACGATCGGTCCCGACGGCCTCGCGATCGCGCCCGCCTCGGCGCCCGCGGAGGTCAGGGAGATCATCGCCGCCGGCAACGAGATCCACGCCAAGCCGTACAAGTACGGTGGCGGCCACGGCCGCTGGAGGGACTCGGGCTACGACTGCTCGGGCTCGATGTCCTACGCGCTCCGCGGCGCCGACCTCCTCGACCAGGCGCTGGACTCGACCGGCTTCATGAGCTGGGGCGAGGCGGGCAAGGGCACGTGGATCACGACCTACGCCAACGCCGGCCACTCCTACATGATCGTCGCGGGGCTCCGCTTCGACACGAGCGGCCGCGCGGAGGACAACTCGCGCTGGCACGTCACGACGCGCTCGGCCCGCGGCTACACCGTCCGCCACCCCGCGGGGCTCTGAGCGCCTAGCGGGGCTCGCGGTCGCGCACGACGGTGCGCTCGGTCGTCGCCCCGCGACGCGCCGAGCTCGTCATGAACAGCGAGATCACGAGCCCGAGCGCGCCGCAGATCATGAGGATGAGGCCGACCGTGGAGATCTCCAGGCCGGACACGTCCGCGTTGACGGCGAAGTACAGGATCGCGCCGGCGGCGATCAGGAAGATGGAGGTTCCGATGCCCATGTTCCCGAGGATCCCCTTGTACGCGAAGCGACAAACGCGGGTGGACTACGCTTTCCGTCCATGATGCTCGCGCATTGGCCCACAGGAAGGCGGATCCTCGCCTCCGCCGCGTTCTGCCTGTGCATCGCGGTGCTGATGATCACCGTCTTCCAGGGCATGTCGGACGCATTCCTCGTGCGTGCGGCGCAGACGGTTGCGATCGCGGTGGGCGCGGTCGGCCTGATTGGCATGGCGCTCGCGGCGATCACGGGCGGGCTGGCGAACTACACCGAGCCGGCCGACGAGGAGGAGTTCGAGCAGCTCGTGCGCGACAGCGAACGGCTGGCGCGCGACAACCTCGCCGCCGAGCCCGACGAGGGCGACTTCTCAGAGCTCGACCCGCGCAACCCCGAGGACTTCGAGGAGCTCGTCCGGCAGGCGCTCGACGATCTGCCCGACCTGCTGCTGCGCGCGCTCCAGCACGTGGCGGTGGTGATCTCCGACAAGGGGCGCCGCCATCGCGCGTACGGCCTGTACCAAGGCGACGGCGTGGCGCGCGACGATGTCGCCGACCGCATCGTGATCTTCCGCGACACGCTGCTGCGCGACTTCGGCGACGACCCGGACGAGCTGCGCGCGCAGGTCACGCGGACCGTGCGCCACGAGCTGGCGCACCACCTCGGCGCGGACGAGCTGGGCGTGCGCGAACTCGGCCTGTGATGATCGTCATGACACCGGAGGCCACCGCCGACGAGCTCGCGGCGGTGCGCGGGCGGCTCGAGACCACGGGCGTGCACGTGCTGGTCCTGCCCGGCGAATTGACCACGGCGATCGGGGCGATCGGCGATCCCGAGGGCGTGCGCGAACTGGGGCTGGAGGGGATGGCCGGCGTCGACCGCGTGGTACCGATCTCGCGTCCCTACAAGCTCGCCTCCTCCGAGCTGGCACACCACGAGCCGACGGCGTTCGCCGTCGACGGGCACCGGATCGGCGCGCCCGACACGTTCGCGCTGATCGCCGGCCCGTGCACCGTGGAGTCGCGCAAGCAGACGCTGGACGTGGCGCGGACCGTCGCGGGGGCGGGCGCGTGCATGCTGCGCGGCGGCGCGTTCAAGCCGCGCACGTCGCCGTTCGCGTTCAAGGGCCTCGGCGCGCCGGGGCTCGAGATCCTGGCCGAGGCGCGCGCCGAGACCGGGCTGCCGATCGTCACCGAGCTGCTCGACGCCGCGCACGCCGAGCTGGTCGCCGCGTACGCCGACGTGATCCAGATCGGCGCGCGCAACATGCAGAACTACGCGCTGCTCGAGGTCGCGGGCAAGCTCGGCAAGCCCGTCCTGCTCAAGCGCGGGCTGTCCTCCTCGCTCGACGAGCTGCTGATGGCCGCCGACTACGTGCTCAAGGAGGGCAACGAGCACGTGATCCTGTGCGAGCGGGGGATCCGCACGTTCGAGACGGCGACGCGCTTCACGCTCGACCTCAGCGCGATCCCGTGGCTCAAGCTGCACTCGCACCTGCCGGTGATCGTCGACCCGAGCCACGCCGCGGGCGACCGGCGGCTGGTCGAACCGCTCGCGCGCGGGGCCGCCGCCGTCGGGGCGGACGGGATCATCGTGGAGGTCCACGAGGATCCCGAGCACGCGCTCTGCGACGGCCCGCAGGCGCTCCACGCGCGCGACTTCAAGGGCTTCGCCGACCGCGTCGCGGCCCATGCCGCGCTAGAGGGTCGCGCGCTCAGCTGATCCGGTGGGCGGGATGTCGAGCGGGTGCGCATTCAAGTGCGATGGCCGGCTGCCGAGTATCCAGGCAATGATGGACAGACTGCATCTGACCTGGTCCCGGCGAGCGGTGACCATGCCCTCTGGCTCGATCCGATGTCTAGTGGCGCTGTTGGTCGTCGCGCTCGCCGCGAGCGTCGCGCCCGCGAGCGCGCTCGCCGTCTCTGGCACGGACACGCTGTTCACGATCGCGGGCAGCACCTGGGGATACTCGGGCGAAGGCGGGCAAGCGACGTCGGCGCGGTTGGCCGGGCCTTTCGGGGTCGCGGTCGATGCGGCCGGTAACGTTTACGTCGCCGATCGATTCAATCATCGCGTCCGTAGGATCACGCCCGGCGGGATCATCGCCTCCGTCGCCGGCACGGGGGTGGCGGGCTATTCGGGCGACGGTGGACTGGCGAGCTTGGCGCAGCTCAACAATCCGTTCGACGTGACGGTCGACGCGTCAGGGAACGTCTTCGTCGCCGATATCTTGAATCATCGAGTCCGCAAGATCAGCCGGACGGGCGTCATCACCACGGTGGCGGGGACGGGTGTGGCCGGCTACTCGGTCGACAGCGGGCCGGCGACGGCGGCGCGGTTGTCCTATCCATATGGCGTCGCGCTGGACGCACAGGGGAACCTCCTGATCGTCGACGCAGGTAACGCCCGCATCCGGCGGGTCGATTCGAACGGAACGATCACCACGGTCGCGGGCAACGGGCTCTACGGTTCCTCCGGCGACGGTGGCGCGGCCGGGGCGGCTGAGCTCAACACGCCCTCCGACGTCGCGACCGACGACGCCGGGAACCTCTACATCGCGGACATCGGGAACGACAACGTCCGCAAGGTCGATGCCAACGGCGTGATCACGACGTTCGCGGGCACCGGGGTGGCCGGCTCTTCGGGTGACGGCGGCCCAGCGGTTGCGGCCCGTCTCAACGAACCGGTGCGCGTCGCCGTCGATGCCGCCGGAAACGTGTATATCGCCGACTCCGCCAATAGCCGGATTCGCAAGGTCACCCGCGAGGGGGTCATCACTACGGTCGCTGGGACCGGCGTCGCCGGCTTCTCGGGCGATGGCGGGCAGGCAACGGCCGCTCAGCTCGACTACCCCAGCGGCCTGGAGGTTCGATCCGACGGCAGCCTTGTGTTCACCGACTTCAACTACAGCCTTGTGCGAGTGATCCAGAACGCGCTCCCGACCGCGGCGCTTGACACGACATTGACGGGCGGGGAGTCGTCACTCGCAGTCGCATTTGATGCGTCGGGTTCGAGCGATTCCAACGGCTCGGTCGCCGGCTATGAGTGGGAGTTCGGCGACGGCCAGACCGCCACCGGCCGGACGGTCAGCCACACGTACCGCAACGCCGGTACGTTCATCGCCAAGCTGACCGTCAGCGACGAACTGGGCGCCACCGCGAGCACGACCCGGAGCGTCACCGTCAGCGCGCCTGCACCGTCGGTGCCCGCGCCGCAAGTGCCTGCACCGCCCGTGCCCGCGCCGCTAGCGCCTGCGGCTGCGCCGAGCGCGACGGTGAGCTGCGGCGTCCGGACGGCGACGATCGTCGGGACCGAGGGCTCTGACGTCCTGGTCGGAACCGCGGGCGTCGATGTCATCGTCGGGCTCGGTGGCGACGACATGCTGCGCGGACTCGGCGCCAACGATGTCCTGTGTGGCGGCCGGGGCAACGATCGGCTCACCGGCGGGGCAGGCGGCGATTGGCTGCATGGCGGCCGGGGACGCGACTGGCTCGACGGTGGCCGCGGGGGCGACTGGCTCGGCGGCGGACGCGGGAACGACAGGCTCAGCGGCGGCCCGGGGAGCGATTGGCTCCGCGGCGACCAGGACGACGATCAGCTCAGCGGCGGGCCGGGGCGCGACTGGCTCAGCGGCGGACGCGGGAACGACACACTCGATCGCGCGACCGGCGACTGGCTCGGCGGCAGGCTGACGGACCCGGCACCACCATCCCGCGCGACGCCACCCGAACGCGCGTAACCGCGCGCTCACGGAACGCGCGATCGCGCCGTGGTCGGCCCAGACAGCGACATCGCCAGGCGTTGGGGGCGAGCAGCTCCAAGTCGTCTTCGAGCATGTAGCACCGCCCTGGCGATAGACGCCGGTCGACTCCACTCCGAGATGCGTGCGCGGTGCGCCCTCGAGCCGGTGGTGCGGCCCCCAGCAGATCCGGCGTCGTCGTCAAACGACTCGATCAGCTCGCTCACGACCCCGTCGACCATCGGCCGCATGCACCGGGAGGGGTGGGCGTGTCCGCGAGTGCGGCTGGCGGCCCCGCCTCCAAGAAGGTCGGGGCAGGCTCATGAGGGCGTTCTGTCGGTCAAGTGCGATGGCCGGCAGCCGAATACTCAGCCATGAGGACAACACTGCGTTTGACCGTTCCGTGCGAGACCGGGCTGGCTGGCTCACTTCGGTGGCTGGTGTCGCTGTTGGTCGTCGCGCTCGCCGCGAGCGTCGCTCCCGCGAGCGCGCTCGCCGTCTCCGGCACCGACACGCTGTCCACGATCGCGGGCACCTCTCCGGGCTATTCGGGCGACGGCGGGCAAGCGACGTCGGCGCGGCTGGACGGCCCTGGCGGGGTCGCGGTCGATGCGGCCGGCAGCGTCTACGTCGCCGATGACAACAATCACCGAGTCCGCAAGATCAGTCCCGCGGGCGTCATCACCACGGTGGCGGGGACGGGGCTGAACGGATACTCGGGCGAAGGCCAGGCGACCTCGGCGCGGCTCAACCGTCCGCTCGACGTGGAGGTCGATGCGGTGGGGAACGTCTTCGTCGTCGATCACTTGAATCATTGCGTGCGCAAGATCAGCCCGGCGGGCGTCATCACCACGGTGGCGGGGACCGGCTTGAACGGCAACACGGGCGACGGCGGGCCGGCGACGGCGGCGCAGTTGTCTTATCCCCGGGGCGTCGCGCTGGACGCAGACGGGAACCTGCTGATCGCCGACGCGGGGAACCATCGGATCCGGCGGGTCGACTCGAGCGGAACGATCACGACGGTCGCGGGCAGCGGACTCGCCGGTTCCTCCGGTGACGGTGGTCCGGCCACGGTGGCCGAGCTCAGAGACCCCTACGACGTTGCCACCGACGACGCCGGGAACCTCTACGTGGCGGACACGGGGAACCACAAGGTCCGCAAGGTCGATGTCAACGGCGTGATCACGACGTTCGCGGGCACCGGGGTCGCCGGCTTCTCGGGCGACGGTCAAGCGGTTTCGGCCCGTCTCAACGAACCGGTGCGCGTCGCCGTCGATGCCGCCGGAGACGTGTACATCGCCGACTCCAACAATCTCAGGATTCGCAAGGTCACCCCCGGGGGGGTCATGACCACGGTCGCCGGCACCGGCGTCGCCGGCAGCTCGGGCGATGGCGGGCAGGCGGCGGCCGCGCAGCTCAGCGAGCCCGCCGGACTGGACGTCCGATCCGACGGGAGCCTTGTGTTCACGGACTTCTGGAACGGCCGCGTCCGCGCGATCCAGAATGCGCGCCCGACCGCGGCGTTCGACGCGACGCCGAGCGGCGGGGAGTCGTCGCTCGCGGTCGCCTTGGATGCGTCGGGTTCGAGCGACTCGAACGGCTCGATCGCCGGCTATGAGTGGGAGTTCGGCGACGGCCGGACCGATACCGGCAAGTGGGTGAGCCACACGTACCCGAATGCCGGCACGTTCCTGGCCAGGCTGACCGTCACCGACGAGCTGGGCGCCACCTCGACCACGACCCGAAGCATCACCGTGAGCTCCCCTGCGCCGCCTGCGCCCGTGCCCGTGCAGCAAGCGCCCGCGCCGCCCGTGCCCGCGCCGGCGGCTGCGCCGCGCCTGCCGGTGAGCTGCGGCATCCGAACGGCGACCATCGTCGGGACCGAGGGCTCCGACGTCCTCGTGGGAACCGCGGGTGTGGATGTCATCGTCGCGCTCGGCGGCGACGACGTGCTGCGGGGACTCGGCGGCAACGACATCCTGTGTGGCGGTCAGGGGCGCGATTGGCTGGACGGCGGGCGCGGAGGCGACTGGCTCAGCGGCGGGTCCGGGAGCGACCAGCTCAGCGGCGGGCGAGGGGGCGACTGGCTCAGCGGCGGACACGGAGATGACAGGCTCAGCGGAGGGTTGGGTGGCGACTGGCTCAGCGGCGACCAGGACAGCGACCAACTCAGCGGCGGGCCGGGGCGCGACTGGCTCCGCGGCGGACGCGGGAAGGACAGGCTCAATCGCGCGACCGGCGACTGGCTCGGCCGCAGCTGACCGACCGGGTACGGTCGTAGCATCGTGCGTCCCATGGTGCGACGAGGAGACTGACCCATGCCCGACGCCGTCATCGTCGATGCGGTCCGTACGCCGATCGGCCGCGCGGCCAAGGGCTCGCTCAAGGACGTGCGGGCCGACGACCTGGCCGCCGTGCCGCTCGCGGCGCTCGTCGAGCGCAACCCGGAGGTCAACTTCGCGCAGACCGCCGACATCCTGATGGGCTGCGGCTTCCCGATCGGCGAGCAGGGCTACAACGTCGGACGCAATGCCCAGCTGCTGGCCGGGATCGACCATCACGTCCCCGCCGTCACCGTCAGCCGCTTCTGCTCCTCCTCGCTGCAGACGCTGCGCATGGCGTTCCACGCGATCAAGGCGGGCGAGGGCGACCAGTACGTCGCGGCCGGCACCGAGGCCGTCTCGCGCTTTCCCGCGCACGCGCCGTTCGACCCGCATCCGCAGCTCGACGGCTCAGCGGGCGCACCGTACAACGTCTACATCCCCATGGGCCTGACCGCGGAGAACGTGGCCGAGCGCTGCGGCGTCTCGCGCGAGTCCCAGGACGAATGGGCTGCGATCTCCCAGCAGCGCGCGGTCGCGGCGCGCCAGAGCGGCCACTTCGACGGCGAGATCGTCCCGGTCGCCCTCGCGGACGGCACGCAGGTCACCGAGGATGACGGCCCGCGCCCGGGCACGACGGTCGAGGTGCTCTCCCAGCTCAAGCCGGCGTTCAACCCCGAGGGCACCGTGACGGCGGGCAACGCCTGCCCGCTCAACGACGGCGCCGCCGCGATCCTCGTCATGTCCGCCGAGAAGGCGCAGGCGCTGGGGATCGAGCCGCGGGCACGGATCGTGGCCTCCTCCGTCGCCGCGATCCGGCCGGAGATCATGGGCCTCGGGCCGATCCCGGCGGTCGAGCTGGTGCTCGAGCAGGCCGGCATGACGATCGACGACATCGACGCGCTCGAGCTCAACGAGGCGTTCGCCGCCCAGGTCGTCCCGTGCCGCGACGAGTGGGGGATCGACCCGGAGAAGCTCAACCCGTTCGGCGGGGCGATCGCGCTCGGCCACCCGTTCGGGATGACCGGCGCCCGCATCATGACGACTCTGCTCAACGACCTCGACGCGCTCGACGGCACGATCGGCCTGGAGACGATGTGCGTCGCCGGCGGGATGGGCCAGGCGATGATCGTGGAGCGGCTGCGCTAGCCGTGGGTCGAGACCGGACGGGTGCTCAGCCGCTGCGGCGCCGCCGGTTGCCCGGGACCTTCTCCGCGAGGTCGCCGATCGGCTCGATCGAGTCCTGCATCTCGTCGAGCTTCGGGTCGATCTCGCGGATCTTGCGATCGAGGTCGCGGATCATCGGCTCGAGCTCGTCGACGGACTCCCGCACGGCGACCATGCTGCGCTCGAGCGGCTCGATCCCGCGCCGGATCGGCGCGAGGTGCTGGATCGGCGCCATCTCCTCGCCGAGCCCGCCGAGCTGCTCCTCCATATGGCCGATCTGTCCCGTGAGCGGCTCCACCGCCGCACGGGTACCGGCGAGCTGCTCGATCAGGCCGGCCATCTGACCCGAGAGCGGCTCCGCGGCGCGGCGGGTGCCGACGATCTCGCCGTGCAGGCGCTCGACGCCGGCGCGCATCTGCGCGATGTCGTCTTCGAGCAGCTCCACGCGGGCCAGGATGTCGCGCTCCATGCCCGCGTAGCGGCGCGCGAGCTGCGCCAGGTCGTGGAGGTCGTCAAGCGCACGCTTGACGAGAGCGGGCGGGAGGAGCAGGGCGTCGAACGGGTTCACTCAGACAGGCTTCCCGCGCGCGCCCCGGTAACCGGCGCCGGTGCGCCATCCTGTCGCCGTGGTCCGACTGCTGTTCGTCTGCATGGGGAACATCTGCCGCTCCCCGACCGCCGAGGGGGTGATGCGCGGGCTGCTGCGCGAGCAGCGGCTGGAGGACGTCGTGGACGTCGACAGCGCCGGCACCGGCGGCTGGCACGTGGGCGATCCGCCCGACGCGCGGGCCACGGCCGCGGCGCGCGCGCGCGGCGTCGTGCTCGAGGGCGCCGCGCGGACCGTCACGCCCGCCGACTTCGCCGACTACGACCTGATCCTCGCCGCCGACCGGCGTAACCTGCGCGACCTGGCCGCGCTCGTCCCGGAGGACGCTCGGCCGAAGCTGCACCTGCTGCGCGAGTTCGACCCGGGCTCGGAGGGTGCGCCGGACCTCGACGTGCCGGACCCCTACTACGGCGGCGACGACGGCTTCGAGCACGTGCTCGACCTCGTCGAGGCGGCGTGCCGCGGGCTGCTCGACTCGCTCCGGGCCGACGGCCGGCTGTGATCGGCGCGGCGGTCGCGGACGCGCTCGGCCGTCCGCTCGCCGCCGCGCACCGCGCTCGCCGGCGGCGACATCAACGCGGCCTGGCGGGTGGAGCTGGAGGGCGGAACGCGCGTCTTCGTCAAGACCCGCGCGGGGGCGCGGCCGGGCGAGTACGCGACCGAGGCGGCGGGCCTGCGCTGGCTCGGCGCGGTTGCCGACGGCCTCCCGGTCCCCGAGGTGCTGGCGC
>JBPCNM010000098.1:0-7897 GCA_051001255.1 Solirubrobacteraceae bacterium | reverse complement strand
GGTGCTCGAGGCGTGGCGCGGCGCCGACGGCGACGGGTCGCTGCCAAGCTATGAGGCGGGCACCGCGGGGCCGGCGGAGGCCGACGCGCTGATCGGCCCCGAGCACGAGTGGCGGAAGCTCTAGTGGCCCTCCTCGCACGAGGAGGACCACGGCGATGAGCGAGGACGTCTGGAACGCTCGCGACACGACGCCCAGCGCGATCGAGGCGGCGCTCCGAGGCCTGCTCGCCCACCGCTACCAGGAGGACCGCGCGTTCGTCCCGGCGCGGGTGATGAACCTCGTCGTGATCGTCGACCGCGGCTTCCGCGGCGAGGTCGAGAACCGGCTGGGCCGGGTCGGGCGCTACCACCCGTCGCGGCTCGTGATCGCCGCGGTCGACGAGGGCCGCACGCAGCTCGACGCGTGGGCGACCGTGGCCGCGGAGGACACGGTCCACCGTCCGGGCCACATCGCCGTCGGGCGCGAGCGCGTGGAGGTCGACATCGGCCCCAAGCACCTCGAGAGCCTGGACACGATCGTCGACCCGCTGCTGGTGTCCGACCTCGCCACGATGGTGTGGGCGCCGCACGGTCATCGGGCGGGCGTCGACGCGCTGCGCCGCCTGGCCAGCATCGTGCTGATCGATTCCCTGGACGAGCCTCAGGTGGGCGAGGGGCTCGAGCGCGCGGAAGACCTGACCGGTTCGGCCTACGTGGTCGATCTCGCGTGGCTGCGCTCCACCCCGTGGCGCGAGCGGGTGGCCGCCACGTTCGATCCGCCCGCGATGCGCGGCGCGCTCGGCGCGATCGACAAGGTCGTGGTGCGCCACCGGCCGGACTCGACCGCGGCCGGCGTGCTGTTCTGCGGCTGGCTGGCCTCGCGCCTGGGCTGGCGGCCGGCGGCGCTCGCGCGCCGCGGCGAGCAGCTCACCGGGCACTGCCGTGCGCGTCGCGGCGAGGTCGCGCTCGAGCTGCACCCCGAGGAGATGGGGGCGCCCGGGCTGGGCGGCGTCACGATCGAGATGGCCTCGGGCGAGGCGGTGTCGCTCGACCGCGGCCCGGGCGGCCTGCGCGCCGTGCGCCGTGCGCGCGACGGGGTGCAGCAGGCGTGGACGGTGCTGGGCGCCTCGCGCGGCGAGGCCGGCATCCTCGGCGAGGGCGTGCGCCAGGCGCTCCTGCGCGATCCGACGTACAAGCCCGCCCTCCAGGCCGCTAGGGTCCTCGTCGGTTGATGGAGATACGCGTCGTAGAAGACCCCGCCGCGGAGGTCGCCGAGCTCTTCGTCGACGTGGCGTGCGCGGGCGGGCACGTCGCCCTTTCGGGCGGCTCCACCCCCCGGCGCGCGTACGAGCTCGCGGCCGAGCGCGAGCCGGACCTCAGCGCCGCGACGCTGTGGCTCGGGGACGAGCGGATCGTGCCGCACGACGACGAGCGCTCGAACCTGCGCATGGTCCGCGCCGCGCTGACCGACCGGTTGCCCGAGGAGCGCCGGCCGCGGTTGATGGCGGTCGAGACGGCGCTCGGCCACGATGCGGCGGCCGCCGCCTACGAGTCGCTGCTGCGCGAGAACATCGGCAACCACCCGCGGCTCGACCTCGCGCTGATGGGCCTCGGCCCGGACGGCCACACCGCTTCGCTGTTCCCCGGCAAGCCGGCCGTGCAGGAGAACCACCGCTTCGCCGTCGGCGTGGCCGAGGCGGGCATGGAGCCGCTCCTGCCGCGGATGACGCTCACGCTGACGCTGTTCAACACGGCGCGCGAGGTCGTCTTCCTGGTCGCCGGCGCCGACAAGGCGACAGCGGTGCGGCGCGCGTTCGGCACGCCGCCCGACGAGACGGCGCCGGCCGCGCTCGTACGACCAGGCGCGGGGACGCTGACCGTGGTGCTCGACGCGGCGGCCGCCGCGGAGCTCGCGAGCGACGCGGCGAGCGCAGCGATGACGAGCGCTCAGCGAAGCGGTGACGAGGCCTCAGGCCGAGGCAGTCGCGAGGCAGGAAGCTCCATGCGGAGCGGTGGCAAGCGCTCCGGCCGAGGCCGGGGCGAGGCACGATGAGCGACGGTCGCTTCATCGGGATCGACGTCGGCGGCACCAAGATCGCCACCGCCGTGTTGGAGCAGGGGTCCTACGAGACGTTCGACACCGTTCCGACGCGCACGGACGCGAGCGACGCGCTCGTCGACCAGCTGCTCGAGCAGGTCGAGCGCCACCGCGGCCAGAACGCGCGGGCGGTCGCCGTCGGCCTCCCTTCGGTGATCGAGTTCGCCACCGGGCGCGTGCGTCACACGGTCAACCTGCCGCTGGCGGACCTGCCGCTGCGCACGCTGCTGAGCGAGCGCTGCGGGCTGCCGGTCTTCGTCGACAACGACGCCTCGTGCGCGGCGCTGGCCGAGGCGCAACAGGGCGGAAAGGTCATCTGCGAGAACCTCGTGATGTTCACGATCGGCACCGGCGTCGGCGGCGGGCTGGTCCTCAACGGAAGGCTCTATCGCGGCGCGACCAGCGCCGTCGAGCTGGGGCACACGATGGTCGGCCTGGACCTCGCCGACGGCGCGCCGGCCGATCCGGGCGCGTTCCCCCAGCCCGGCTCGCTGGAAGCGCTGGCATCCGGCCGCGCGCTCGACCGGCTCGCGCTGGAGTCCGCCCGCGCGCATCCCAAGTCGTTCCTCGGCCGCCGCCTGGCCAAGGGCGACGAGATCACCGGCCACGACGCGGTGGACGGCGCGCGCGAGGGCGACGTGCACTGCCAGCACGTGATCCGCGTGCTGGGCGAGCGGCTCGGCATCGGGATCGCGAACGCGATCAACACGTTCGATCCCGACGAGGTGGTGATCGGCGGCGGCGTCTCGCTGGCCGGCGACCTGCTGCTGGTGCCGGCCGAGCGCACCGCGCGCCACCACACCATCCCGGGCGGCGGCCTGCAGACGAAGGTCCGCCTCGCCCGCCACGGCCCGCAGGCCGGCGTGCTGGGCGCTGCGACGGTGGCCGCGCAGGAGTGGGCCAGCGTGGAGCAGGCGGTGTGATGCGGATCGCGTGCGCCTTCGACCACGCCGGGTTCCCGCTCAAGCCGGTGGTGCTCGAGACGCTGATCGCCGGCGGTCACGAGCCGATCGACCTCGGCACGTTCTCGACCGAGCCCGTCGACTACCCCGACACGGCGCGCGCCGCCGCCGCCGCCGTGCTGGCCGGCCGAGCCGAGCGCGCCGTCGTGGTCTGCGGCTCCGGCGCCGGGGTGGCGGTGGCCGCGTGCAAGGTCCCGGGCATCCGCGCCGCCACGACGCACGACACCTACACCGCCCACCAGGCGGTCGAGCACGACGACGTCAACGTGCTCTGCCTCGGGGCGCGCGTGGTCGGCCCCGCCTATGCGGCGGAGATCATCGCCGCCTACGCCGCCGCGCGGTTCTCAGGCGAGGAGCGCCACGTGCGCCGGCTGGCGAAGATCGAGGCGATCGAGCACGAGTTCACGGGCGAGGCGTAGCGCGTGGCGGTCGCCGGGGAGCACGAGGGCGAGTACCTCCCGATCGCCGAGCACGGGCTCGTCGGCGATCTCCACACGGTCGCGCTGGTCGGCACCAACGGGACGATCGACTGGTACTGCTGCCCGGCGTTCGACGCGCCCAGCGTGTTCGGCGCGATCCTCGACAATCACGACGGCGGCTTCTACTCGATCCGGCCGACGGGCGACGGGTGGACGTCCAAGCAGCTCTACTTCCCGGACACGAACGTCCTGATCACGCGCTTCTTCACGCCGGGCGGCGTGGGGGAGCTGCAGGACTTCATGCCGATCGAGGATCAGCCGCAGCTGCACCGCCACCGGCTGATCCGGCGCGTGGTCGTGGTGCGGGGGGCGATGGAGTTCCAGATCGAGGTGCAGCCGCGCTTCGACTACGGCCGCGAGGAGCACGAGGTCGAGATGCACCCGCACGGCGTGCTGTTCCGGGCGCCGTCGCTGACTATGGCCTTGGAGGGCGCGATCGCCAAGACGATGGGATCCGAGCGGCGCCTGGAGCGCCGCGGCCAGGGGGTGCGCGCGACGTTCGAGGTCCGCGCTGGGGGCTCGCAGACGTTCGTGCTCGAATGCGTCCCGCAGGACCACATCTGCCGTCCCTATCCGGAGCGCGACACCGCCGCGGCGTTCGAGGCGACCGTCGCGTACTGGCGGCGCTGGCTGGAGCAGTCGCGCTACCGCGGGCGCTGGCGCGAGATGGTGCACCGCTCCGCGCTCACGCTCAAGCTGCTGACCTACGCGCCGACCGGCGCGCTCGTGGCGGCGCCGACCACGTCGCTGCCCGAGCAGCTCGGCGGCGAGCGCAACTGGGACTACCGCTACACGTGGATCCGCGACGCCGCGTTCTCGCTCTACGGCCTGCTGCGGCTCGGCTTCAGCGAGGAGGCGGCCGCGTTCATGAGCTGGCTGACCGACCGCACGCGCGAGTGGAAGGTCGGGCCGTCGGGGCCGCTGCAGATCATGTACGGGATCGACGGGCGCTCCGAGCTGCCCGAGATCGAGCACCCGCACTGGTCGGGCTACCGCGGCTCGGGCCCCGTGCGGATCGGCAACGCGGCCGCCGACCAGCGCCAGCTCGACATCTACGGCGAGCTGATCGACTCGGTCTACCTCTACAACAAGCACGGCGCGCCGATCTTCCACGAGACCTGGGGCAGCCTGCGGCGGATCGTCGACTGGCTGTGCGAGAACTGGGACCAGGCCGACGAGGGCATCTGGGAGACCCGCGGAGGCAAGAAGGACTTCACCTACTCGCGCCTGATGAGCTGGGTGGCGATCGAGCGCGCGATCCGCATCAACCGTGCCCGCGGGCTGCCCGGCGACATCGTCCGCTGGCTCGCCGAGCGCGACCGGATCTACAACCAGATCATGACCAAGGGCTGGAGCTCGGAGCGCAACGCGTTCGTGCAGCACTACGGCTCCGACGTGCTCGACGCGTCGATCCTCCTGATGCCGCTGGTGCTGTTCATCGCCCCGCGCGACCCGCGCTGGCTCTCGACGCTGGACGGCATCGGCGACGAGCTGGTCTCGGACTCGCTCGTCTACCGCTACAACATCGAGGCCTCGCCGGACGGGCTGCACGGCGACGAGGGGACGTTCTCGATGTGCTCGTTCTGGTACGTGGAGGCGTTGACGCGCGCGGGCCGGATCGACGAGGCGCGGCTCGCGTTCGAGAAGATGCTCACGTACGCGAACCACCTCGGGCTGTACTCCGAGGAGATCGGACCGACGGGCGAGGCGCTCGGGAACTTCCCCCAGGCGTTCACCCACCTGGCACTCATCAGCGCCGCCTACAACCTCGACAAGGCGCTCGGATAGGAGACGACTGCATGCAGGTGATCGAGTGCAACGAATGCGGTGAGACGCTCCAGGCCGCCGAGAACGAGGAGCTGGTGCGGATCCTCGGCGCCCACCTCGCGGCCGAGCACGACGTCGAGTCACACGAGGAGGAGCTGACCGAGCTCGTCGAGGCCGAGGCCTACCCGGCGATGGACTCCTGAGGCAGCTCGCGCACGCCGGTCAGATGCGTCGGTGAGAGCGGAGCGAGTACCGGCGCATGGACCCGGCCGGCTGGTCGTGCATCGCGTGCGCCTAGCGATGCACGACCTCCCGCCACCACTCGTCGGTCGCCCAGCCGGGGGCGGCTCGCCCAACGATCGCGAGTGTGGCGCTGACGTCTACGCTCGCGGACGCATGTTCGGCCGGCATCTTCAGGTCCGCGGTGATCAGGATCCAGTCGTCCAGGCGTTGGTCGATGGCGGCCAGCAGGTCGGGGTCTTGAGCGCCGCGCAGCTGCAGTTCGCTCACGTGGGTCGCTCGCCGGCCGCGCCGCTTGAGCTCAGTCGCCAGCCGACCCGGGAGGTTCTCGTCGAGAACGACGGCCCGCCGCGTCACGCGGCGAGGTCGAGCCGCCGCACCTCGTCCCACCAGCGTCGCGCGTCCGCGATTTCACGCTCTGACAGCTCGTAGTCCTCGACCAGGACGTCGCCGCCGCTCTCCTCGGCGATTCGGGCGACGTCCTCCGCCGCGATGCGCCGACCGCGGATCATCGGCCGGCCACTGAGCCGCTCAGGGTCACCTCGACGTGTTGAGGTCAGGTAGGTTGCGAGCCGCCCACGCCCGCACGCGTGAGCCGGGGACCGACTGGTTCACCGACGACGAGGACGAGCGCGGCGAGATCCTCGAGGACCGCGACGAGTACACCGCCGACACCGGGTCGCCCTGGGCGCGGAGGGTGGCGGCGGGCTTGACGCCGTCGCAGAGCGGGTGTTCCAGCAGGCCCGTGCGCTCTACCAGCGCCGGCCCGAGGTCGAAGGCGACGCACTGTTCGGCGACTTGTAGCCGACCGAGCTCTGTCCTGGTACCGTCTTTACTATGCCCCGCCAGGTAAAGAACAGCCGGCGAGGGAGAGGGCGACTCCCGGGGCAGACTCGGATCTCCAGCAAGCATCAGGTGACCATCCCGACGGAAGCCTTCACGGCCGCTGGCCTGAAGCCGGGCGACACCCTCAAGGCCGTGGCCGCCGGCCCAGGGCAGGTGGTGCTGAGCCGCCAGGAAGATCTGCTTGATCAGTACAGCGGGGCTTTGCGCGGCGGCTCGGAGATGCGCCGCATGGTGGAGGACCTGCGAGCCGAGTGGGAGTAGCCCTGCTTGATTCCAGCGTGGTCGTCGGCTTCCTCTTCAGCGATGACGTGTTGCATCCTGCCGCGGACGCGGCGCTGCGCGCGGCGGCGACCCAGCACGCGTTGATCGTCTCGACGGTCACGCTGGCCGAGCTTCTCACCGGCGCCAAGATCGGTCACCATGACGAACCCACCGTTCGTGCGTTCTTCGAGCAGGTCATCAGCGAGCGGGTTGCGGTCGACGAGCCAGTCGCCGAGCGCGCGGCGGAGTTGCGAGCCGCGCGGCGCTCGCTGCGGTTGCCGGACGCGCTGATCCTCGCCACTGGCACCCTCCGTGCCGACGTGGTGCTCACTGGCGACTCCGATCTCGTCGGTGTGCCCGATGCTGGGTGCGAGATCCGATACGTCGGCGATGCGTAAGGCGGACGCCTCAGCCGAGCTCCGGCGATGACTTGCGGGTGACCAGCGCCGGGCCTGGCCGCATAGAGCTGGTCCAGACCAGTGAGCTGATCGACAAGTTCGCCGGGAGCTTCGACGAGAGCGTCTATCCGCCGGGGTACCTCGACGAGGTGCGCCGCGGCTGGCCGTAGTCGTCTGGACAGCGACGTCTTGATCGGCTTCCTGAGCGCGAGCGACGCACACCATCAAGACGCGGTGGAATCGGTCCTGGCCAGCCTCGAGGAGGCTCTGCTGCGCGCTCACGCCGAGTTGCATCCGCGCGACGCAGAGTGACTTCGCACCGAGCTCACTGCCACACTTCGCGGCGCTGCGTGTCATAGCTCCACTCCTGTGCGGCCGCCTCGGCGAGCGCGGTGCGGCCGAGCTCGTCGCGCTGGGTGAAGCGCAGCTCGGCCGGGCCGAGCCAGCGGCGCCAGGCGCTCGCGAGCGCCTCCGCGCGCTCCTTGCGCCGGCCCAGGTCGTCGGGCACGGCGTGCCAGGCGGCGCTGAGGCGGGCGCGGCTGCCGGCGGAGAGGCGCAGCAGGCCGGCCCGCGACAGGTGGGGTGGGGCGACGAGCCGGGAGAGCAGGTAGCGCGGGCGCTCGACCGGCCCGAGCAGCGCGTCGAGCGCCGCGGTGACGCGTGCGGACTCGTCCGGCGTCGCCGTCCGGAGCCGGCAGCGCAGGTACCCCGACGCGCGCGGCTCGAACGCCAGCGACGCCGCGGCCTCCGGACGCAGCTCACCGAGCGCGACGTAGGCGTCGCAGACCGCGCGCGCGATCCGGTCCAGTGGGGCGGCGGGCGGCAGCAGCGCGGCGGTGCGCCGTGCGCCGGCGAGCGCGGCGGCTC
>JBPCNM010000097.1:0-14909 GCA_051001255.1 Solirubrobacteraceae bacterium | reverse complement strand
CCTATCCCTTCACGGCGCCGGCGAGCATGCCGCGGATGAAGTGACGTTGGAGGAAGACGTAGAGCACGAGCACGGGCGTGGCCACGATCACCGCGCCGGCGGCCAGCAGCGTGAAATCGGTCTGGTTGCGGCCCTGGAAGAAGCTCAGGCCCAGCGGCGCGGTGCGCAGGCCCTCGTCGGTGACCATCACGAGCGCGAGCAGGAACTCGTTCCAGGTCCACATGAACAGCAGCACCGTCATCGTCAGCACGGCCGGCTTCGCGAGCGGCAGCAGCACCCGCCACAGCGTGAACCAGCTCGACGCCCCGTCGATCCGCGCTGCCTCCACCAGCGAGCGCGGCACGGAGCGGAAGAACGCCCGCATCCAGAACGTGCCGAACGCGACCGACGTCCCGATCTGCGGCAGGATCAGCGCCCAGTAGGTGTCGGTGAGCCGGAGGTCGCGCAGGTCGTAGTAGAGCGGCACGATCATCGCCTCCATCGGGATCATCAGCCCCAGCAGGAGCACGTAGAACAGCACCTGGGCGCCGCGGAACCGCATCAGCCCGAACGCGTAGCCGGCCAGCACCGAGAGCGCAACCGAGCAGACGACGACCGTGACGGTGACGATCGCGCTCGACTTGAGGTAGGAGCCGAAGTTGCCCTCGCGCCAGGCGTCGGCGAAGTTGCCGGGATTGAAGCCGTCGAGGCGCCCGAACCCGGCCAGCCCGCCCGGCTGCTGCAACGCCGTGAAGACGATGCCCGCGATCGGTAGGAACGCGATCAGCGAGAAGACGCCGAGCACCGTGTAGGTCAGCGTCGCGTCGCGGCGGCTGGTCACCGGCTCCCCCCGCGCTCGGCGATCCGGTTGATCGCGAACGAGAAGGCGAAGATGATCACGGTGAGCGTGAGCCCGATCGCCGACGCGGAGCCGACCTGACCGCTCTCGAACGCGCGGCTGTAGACCTGGAACGCCGGAACCGACGTCGCGTCGCCGGGCCCGCCCTTGGTCGTGATGTAGACGAGGTCGAAGTTGCGCAGGGCGGCGATCGTGGTGAGCGTGAGCGCCACCGCGATCTCGGCGCGCAGCGCCGGCAGCGTGACGGCGAAGAACTCGCGCACGATCCCGGCGCCGTCGACGCGCGCGGCGTCGAACAGGCTCGGCGGGATCTTCTGCACCCCGGCGGTCAGCAGCACCATCGCCAGCCCGTACATCACCCACGTGCCGATCAGCCCGACCGACGGCAGCGCGCGGTCGAAGTCCCCGAGCCAGGACTGCGCCAGCGAGCCCAGCCCGACCGACCGCAGCAGCTCGTTGAGCGCGCCGTTGCGCGGGTCGTAGATCATCCGCCACATCACCGCCACGACGACCATCGCGATGACCTGTGGGAGGAACAGGATCGTGCGGAAGAACGCCAGCCCCCGCACCTGCACGCGCGCCAGCAGCCCGGCGAGCAGCAGCCCGATCGCCACCGGCGCCAGCGCGTAGAACCCGATCAGCACGAGCGCGTGGCCGAACGCGCGCCGCAGGGCGGGGTCCGAGACCACGTCGGCGTAGTTGTCGAACCCCACCCAGGTGGCGGGCGTGATGCCGTCCCACTTCCAGAGCGAGAGCCAGAAGCTGTGCCCGAGCGGCACCAGCACGAACGCCGTGAAGACGGCGAAGGCCGGCAGCAGGTAGAGGTAGCCGATGCGGCGAGGCTCCCCCGGCGGCCGCGCGTGTGCTCGCGTGCCGCCGGGGAGCGCCTCGTCCCCGGAAGCGGGCCCCTCCACGCTTCGTGGCAGCGCCACGGCGGAGGAGGGGATCGTGGAGGGCCCGCTCACGTCTACTGCGCTTCCACGAACTTCCCGTACGCGGCCTGGACGCCGGAGGTGAACTCCGCCGGATCGCGCTTGCCGGCCAGCAGCTCCTGCACCGACGCGCTGATCTCGTCGTAGAACGTCGGCGTGGCGTAGTCCAGGTACGGGATCAGCCCGTCCGCCTCGCTCAAGGTGCCCCACGCCGCGAACACCTCGGACGGCAGGCCGTCGGGGATCGCCGACTCGTCGACCGGCATCGCGGGCAGGTTGCCCGTCTCGGCCAGCACCGTGGCGGCTTCGCCGTTGGTGATGAAGTCGATGTAGGCGGCGGCGACGTCAGGATGCTCGGACTCCGACGTCACGGCGAACGGCAGCCCTTCGCCCCCGAGCGCGACCGGCTCGGCGCCCGCCTCACTCCCCGGCATGAGCATGAAGCCGACGTCCTCGCCCATCTGCTCGGCGAGGTCGGCGGTCAGCCATGTGCCGGCGATCAGGTAGCGGCCCTCGCCCTTGGCGAACTGCTGCCAGGCCGGGTCGTAGCCCGTGCCGTTGAAGTCCGGCGTGAAGTACCCCTCGTCGGCCCAGCCCGAAAGCTTCTCGGCCGCGGCCTCGAACTCGGGCGTGTCGAACGACGCGCCGTCGCGGGCGAAGACGAAGTCGCGCACCTGCTGCTTGCTCGCGGTCTGCCCGAGCACCGTCTCGTACTCGTGGATGCCGGGCCACTTGTCGAGGTTGCCGAACTGGATCGGGATGTCGTCCTCCTGCTTGGCCTCGGCCAGCGACTGCTCGAACTCGTCCAGCGTGGCGGGCGGCTCGGACACCTTCGTCTTGTTGTAGAAGACGCCGACGATCTCGCCCACCTGCGAGAGCCCGTAGAGGTTGCCGCTGCCGAACTCGCTGCCGTCGGAGGAGAACTTGTTGAGGTCGAGCAGCAGGCTCGAGTAGCGGTCGCCCCACCCGTACGCCTCGGCGTAGGGGTCCAGCGGCGTCAGCAGGCCGCCCTTGACCAGCGTGCCCATCACCGGGCGGCCCTGGTTGGCCTGCACCACGTCGGGCGCCCGGTCGCCCGAGACGGCGAGCTTGAGCGTCTTGTCGAGGTCCTCCCTGGACTTCGCCACGCGCTTGATGGTGACGTTCGGGTACTCCTGCTGGAACGCTTCGTTGAGCTGCTTGATCTGCTTTGCCTGGCCGCCGCGCACCTCCTGGTCCCAGACGGTCAGCGTGACGTCGCCGGCCGCGGCGACGTCCGGCTTGGAGACCGTCTTCGCCGCGTCCTGGTCCGCCTGCTCGGCGGTGTCCGCGCTGTCACCGCCGGGCGAGCCACACCCCGCTGCGAGCGTGGCGAGCGCGAGCGCGATCGTCGCGCTCGAGACGTGCCATCTCATCTTGCCTCCTCCTTCATGAGTACGGGTGATCGCCGGGCCGGGGGCGCCAGGCCGTGCTGCGCGCCCGCCTCGGCGAGCGCTGATTGCGTGACCGCGCCGCCCACCGCGGTGGGCACGCGGACCGAGAGCGCGGCGTAGAGGACCGCCCAGGTCAGGCGCTCCTGAAGCGAGGCGCCCAAGCGGTCGGCCCACACGTAGGCCGCGGTGAAGAGGTCGCCGGCGCCCGTGGTGTCGACCGCGACGATCGACGGGTGCCCGGGCGCCCGAATCAGCTCGTCGCCGGCGGCAGCGAGCGCGCCGGCGGCGCCGATCGTCACGACCGCGCACGGGGTGCGCTCGGCCAGCCGGCGCGCCGCCGTCCCGGCGTCGGGCTCGCCCGTGAGCAGCTCGGCCTCGCGCTCGTTGACGATGAGGGCCCTCGCGTCGTCGAGCTCGGAGGTCGCGGCCGCACCGTCGCGCGCCTCGGCGTCCCCGACCGTCGCGTAGACCGCGGCGCCCTCCGGGGCGAGCGGGAGCCGCGGCAGCGAGAGCACGACCGCCGCCGGGGCGACCGCCGCGAGCTCCGCGGCCGTCACCTCCTCGCCGGGATCGAACGTGGCCATGGTGCGCTCCCCCTCCGCCGGGAGCACCGCCGTCACCGCGCTGCGCGCCACCGTGCGCCCCGCCCAGCGGACGCCCTCGGCGGCGAGCGCGGCCCGCAGGAAGTCGCCCTCCGCATCGCCGCCGATCGGCGACACCAGCACCGTCGTCAACCCGAGCCGGGCCGCCCCGATCGCCGTGATCGCACCGCCGCCGGGCGAGCGGAGCAGGTCGTGGGCGTGCCGCTCCTCCCCGCGCCGTGGCAGCGCGTCGAGCCCCGCGAACGTCAGGTCCAGGAAGGCGAGCTCGCCGCATGCGAGATCCACGCTCACCCCGGGAACGCCTCCTCGAGCGCGGGGAGGCGGGCGCGGTAGCCGTCGAAGATCTCGCGCGCGACCGAGACCGACAGCACGAGCGGATGCAGCGCGAGCGCCTTGACGGCCAGCGAGCGCGAGCCCGTGAGCGCCGCGTCGATCGTCGTGCGCTCCACGTCCTTCATGAGCTCCAGCAGCCCGCGCGTGTGCGCAGGCACTTCGCCGCTGGCCACCGGCACCGGCCCGGCCCGGCCGACGACGGCCGGGACCTCGACCACGGCGCGCTGGTCGAGGAACGGCAGGCTCGAACGGTTCGCGGTGTTGAGGATGAGCACGGCGCGCGTGTTGAGCGCCATCGCCTCCAGCACGGCCATGGCTTCGCTCTCGTAGCCGCCGTTGGCATCGAGGTCGTGGTCACCGCCGTCCCCGGCGGCGGCGCGCGCCTCGGCCATGTACGTGCGCTCGCGATCGTGGCGCGTCGCGCGCCAGGCGGCGAGGGCCGCGGGCCCGTCCTCCCCGTGGTCCGCATAGAACCGGCGCTGCTGCTCGAGCAGAAACGCCCCGCGCGAGGTCGGGCTCTCGCGGATCGCGTTGACGGTGTCGGCCGCATAGTAGAAGTAGTAGAGGTACTCGTTCGGGATCATCCCGAGCGACCGCAGCCAGTCACCCCCGAACAGCCGGCCTTCCTCGAAGCCCGCGAGCCGCTCGTCGTCCTCGAGCAGGCCGCCCAGCAGCTCGTCGCCCTGGTCGCGCACGCCGCGCAGCCAGCCGAGGTGGTTGAGCCCGTAGTAGTCGAACCACAGCTCGTCCGGATCGCGACCCAGCGCGGTGGCGACCCGCCGGCACATGCCGGAGGGTGAGTCGCAGATGCCGACCGCGCGCTCGCCGAGCACCTGCTGCACCGCCTCGGTGACCATGCCCGCGGGGTTCGTGAAGTTGATCAGCCAGGCCTTCGGCGCCCGCTCCGCCATCGTCTGGGCCAGCGCCACCATCGCCGGGATCGTCCGCAGCGCGAAGCAGATGCCGCCCGGGCCGGTGGTCTCCTGCCCCAGCACGCCGTGACCCAGCGGCACGCTCTCGTCGACCACCCGCCCCTCGAGCTGCCCGACGCGGATCGCCGAGAAGACGTAGTCGGCGCCTTCGACGGCGTCGTCGAGATCGGTCGTCGACCGGAACGGCAGCCGGCTGCCGTGCTCGGCGGCCAGCCCGTCCAGCACCTCGCCGATCCGCTCGAGCCGGGTGGCGTCGATGTCGTGCAGGACGACCTCGTCGAGCCGGAGGCGCTCGGCCTTCTCGAGCAGCGCGCCGTAGACCAGCGGGACCCGGAACCCACCCCCTCCCACGATCGTGAGCTTCATGCGATGGTGACCTCGATTTCCATGTCCTCGATGGTGGCACGAGCGCTTGCCGGGAGGGCGGCGTCCGTGACGACCCGGTCGATCGCGCCGGCCTCGCAGACGCGCACGATCCCGTTCATCGAGAACTTCTCGGCGTCGGCCAGCAGCACGACGCGATCGGCGGCATCGATCATGGCGCGCTTGATCGGCACCTCGACCATCGTGGTGTCCCAGACGGCGAGCTCGTCGTCGACCCCACTCGTGCCGAGGAACAGGATGTCGGCCTTGAGCTGGCGCAGCGAGTCCTCGGCGAGCACGCCGACGAGCGAGCGGTAGATGCGCCGCACCACGCCGCCGGGGAGGAGCAGCTCGATCGCCGGGTCGTCCACGAGCTCCTCATAGACGGCGAGGCTCGTGGTGACGACGGTGATGTCGCGGCCGTGCAGATGATGCGCGGCCTGCAGGGTCGTCGTGCCGATGTCGATCATCACCGTCTGGCCGTCCTCCACCAGCTGCGCCGCCGCCGCGCCGATGCGGTTCTTGGCGTCGAAGCGCTCGACCGCGACCTCCGCGAACGGCCGCTCGGTGCTGTTGAGCGCGCCTCCGTGGACCCGCTCGAGCTTGCCCTCGCGGGCGAGCGCGCGCAGGTCGCGGCGCACGGTCATCTCCGAGACGCAGAAGCTCTCGGCGAGCTCGGAGACGTGCGTGGAGCCCGAGCGCACGGCGCGCAGGATGTCCTGGCGCCGCTGAGCCGGGATCGTGTGCCTGGGGGCGTGAGGGATCATCGGGCAAGTCTCTTCGCAACGCGCTCCTGCTTGCGCAGGCAGCGCGGAGGGGGGCGGGGGATGCCGCCTCCCCTCCGCGCGCGGGTCACGTGTGGTGCCGTCAGGAGCGCCCCTTCGTCCCGAGCGGGACGTCGAACGCCTGCACCTCGTCGTCCGGCGTCTCGAAGGAGATCAGCGCCGATCCGTCCTTCGCGAGCTTCGCGTAGGCGGCCGCGTCGAGCGGGATTCTGACCTTCTGCCTGCCGGGCCCCACGTCCACGATCACGTCGCGGACGACGCGTCCACTCATGTCGGGCGACCACGGCGGGACGCCGCCGTCGGTGACGTCACAGGCGGTGAGGCCGTAGCTCGGCGGCGGGTCCGCCACCGGCGAGCAACTGGTCGTCCACACCGGGACGTAGCCCTTCTCGCCCGACCAGAGGAACACGTGCGCGCGGCCGGGACCGGTCGCCCTGATCGTGAACTCCGCCGCATCGTGTGAGAGCTTCGCTCGGATCCGCTTGATGCGGTTCTCCGGCGGCGCCGGGACGCGACCGGAGATCGGCACGCCGTTGCGCGCCGACTGGTGGATCGTCTGCGGCGAGTCGACCCCGTTGAGCGGCTCCGTCACCTTCGGCGGCGGCGGTGTCGTCGGCCGGTCGGCCGGCGGTGTGTAGCCCATGACCGTCGCATGGCCCCAGCGGTAGGGATCCGACTGGACGCTCCCGAAGGCCGACCAGGAGAGCCGCGTCTGGCCGGCGTCGATGTGGCGCAGCGTCGTCGTGCCCTCCGCCGCGTTGTCGTCGTTGTCGTACGGGGTGATGTTCAACCCCATGCGCTCCGGGTCGACCGCCGCCGGCAGCACCGCCATCGGGATCTTGACCTCGACGCTGTAGCCGCCGCCCGCGTACGCGTGGTCGGTCGTCGTATCGTTGGTCCCCACCCAGGTGGCGCTCGAGACGACCTCGACGCCGGGTGCGTTCGGGGCGTCGACAACCGTGTCGGCCAGCGGCCCGGTCGAGTAGCCCTGGTGGTTGTCGGCGTCGCGCGACCAGCACGGGCCGTTCATGCCGTTGCCGTTGGAGCTCGTCGGATCGTCGGTGAACGGGAACACGCCCAGCTTGAACGTCGACGCCGTGTCCATGTTGGTCTGCGACGCGGTGCCACGCGGATCGATCAGGATCTCGACCGAGTCGGCGAGCCAGTGCGCGACGCACTCGGCCGGCTTGACCGCGTAGCTCTGGAAGTCGTCGCGGACGTGCACGAAGAAGTACAGGTCGTCGCCGTGCCGCGAGACCTTCGCGTACGTGCTCGTCGCCGGGTCGCCGACGCTGCCGGCGGTGCCGCAGTCGACCCCGACCGGGTCGCACGGCGTGCCCTCCCAGCGCTTGCCGACGTCGAGCGCCGGCCCGCCGTACTCACCGGCGGCCTCCGCCCCGTCGAGCGCCGGCGCACCGGCGGCCTCGGGGATCGCGGTCGTCGGCACGAGCGAGATCGTCAGGTCCTCGCTGCCCGACCCGGCCGGCGCGCTGTACGTCGTCCTGATCGGGATCGTGGCGGTCTGGGTCGCGGGCAGCGACGCATGCGTGCTCTCCAGCTCGAACTCGACCGTCGACTTCGCGCCCGGCGCGAGCGTGCCGTAGGGCTTGGACGCGGCATCGACCGTGAAGTCCGCCGGAACCGCGAGCTCGACGGCGCCGGTCTGCGGGACGGCCGAGCGGTTGTGGACGTCGACCGGGACGGTGATCGTCTCGCCGATTCCCATCGACTGGGCGGCGGAGGACCGTCCGACCCGCAGCGCGCGCGGCGCGGTGTTCAGGAGCCAGTTGTCGTACTCCTCCCACTTGCCCCAGCGCTGGAAGCGGCCCTCGACCGGCGAGACCACGCGGACGACGTTGTCCGTGTAGCCGGCTCGCCGGCCGGTCCGGTACAGCGCGGAGATCTTGGCGTTCGCGTTGACGGCCGCGCCGGGGCCCGGCGTGACGTCGAACGTGACGGTCTTCTCCCTGCGGCTGGAGACCCGGCCCACGCGCTTGCGCGGCTCGGCCGTCCAGCCTGCCGGAACCGTGAGCTCGACGCTGCCGGGGCGCAGCGTCCCGCGGCCGGACTTCAGGTGCACCGTGGCCTGGAACGTCTCGCCGGGCACCTGGAAGAAGTCCGAGAGCGTGATGTGCTCGATCGTGCCCAGCGGCAGCCCGCCCGGGTCGCGCCGGACCGCGCCGTAGAGGATCGCGTCGTCGCGCCCAGCCGCGGCGTTCGCGCTGCCGTCGGGGTTGACGTTGCGCTGGAAGGGGACGAACGAGTCGGTCATCCCGAAGCGCGAGCAGCCCGGGGGTTGGACGCCCTGGAACATCACCCGGCTCTGCGTCGGGTATGCCCGTGTGCCCTCCATCGCGACCTGCGCCCAGCTCTTGGACGTGCCGGCCGGCTGGCCCTGGACGTTGCCCGCAGGCCAGTCGTAGGGCGAGTCATAGCCGGTCCACACGCCGGCCACCGTGTCGAGGTTCGTCGGCGCGGGGATGAAGCCGGTCGTGCAGTGCGGCGACGGGAACGTCGCGCCCTGCGCGGGCCGCGGGTCGACGCTGCCGCCGGAGAACACCTTCTTGACCTGCCAGGTGCTCAGCGCGTCCCGGCCGGTGAGCTGCTCGGGGAACATGGTCGGGTCGGCCGCCGCCTGAACGCCCTCCCAGATGTAGCGGCCCGCCTGCTGGTGGTGGCCGTGGCCGGCGTTCAGCGACGGCGTGAAGCCGATGTAGATCTCCGGCTGCGTCATGCGGATGATCCGCGTGATCCGGCGCAGCGTTTCGTCCTGACCCCAGATGAACTGCGACAGCGGGGCGCTCGTGTTGTAGAAGAAGTCGACCCGGTCGAGGAAGAAGAGATCGACGGTGCCCGACCGGAAGTGCGCGACGCGGTCCTCGTTCTCGCGCCGGAGCCCCAGCGCCGGGCCGAGCTCGGTGCCGACCGCGTTGCCGCCGCCCTCGCCGCGGGTCACCTGGATGATCCCGCACTTGACGCCGTAGCGCTCGTGCCAGACGCCGCACGGACCGATGATGCCGACGTCGTCGTCGGGGTGGGCCCACTCGCCGAGAACGTCGAGCTTCACCGCCTCCTCAGCCGTATAGGGAGACGGCGGGGCGGCACTCGCCGATCCCACCAGACCGAACAGGACGGCGGCTGCCGTCACGAGAACCACGCCGAGGCGCTTCACGCCGATTCCTCCCTTGGACCTCAGGACCGGGCCACTCACAGCTTCGAACTAGATCGAACAGCTCCGAGCGTGGCGGCACGCTAGATCGGCGCGCATCGATTGTCAAGGAGCCGTGAAAAGGGGCGCGTACGCCGACGGCGGAGCGGCGCAGCTCCGAACAGCTACGGACAGGTCGCGGCCTGCCCGGCTACGCGCCGAGCTCTGCGCGCAGCGCCGCGAGCTGCTCGCCCAACTCCGTCAGCTCGGCGCGGAGCCCCGCGACCTCGCCCTCCAACCGCTCGACGCGACCGTCGTCGGGGCGTGGCGCGGGCGGCCGCGGCGGCGCCGCGACGAGCGGGGCGGGCGGCTCTTCGACAGGCGGCGCGCCCTCGGCCTCCTCGGAGAGGCGGTGCATGTAGCGCTCCTCCTTCTGCCCGGGCCGGCGCGCGAGCCGCAGCACCAGGTCGCGCTCGACCAGCCGGTCGAGCGCCGCCTGCACGGACGCCAGGGCGGGGAAGCCCTGCATGCGCTCGGTGCGCTGCTTGAGCTCGCCCGGCGTCTGGACGCCCCGCAGCATCACCACGGCGAGCACGGCGACCTCCTCCTCGTCGAGCCCGAGCGCCTCGTCGAGCAGGTGCCGGAACTTGTAGGCGCGGCTGGTGTGGCCGCTCGCGAGCCGGGAGTAGCGCCGCTGGCTGAGCCGGTGCAGCGCCTCGCGGATCGTCCGCTCGTCGTACTGCACGACCGGGTCGCGGTTGGTGCTCTGGTTGCACGCCAGCCGCAGCGCATTGAGGCTGAGCGGATAGGTGTCGGGCGTCGTGCGCTGCTTCTCGACCAGGCAGCCGAGGATCCGGAGCTCGACCGGGTCCAGGTCCATCATCCGCACGCCTCCGGAACCGCGTGGCCGCGCAGGACCCGCTCGAACGCGACCGGTCGCGCCGTCATCACCCCGTCGACGCACCAGTCGATCAGCCGACGCTACGTCGCCGGGCGATCGCTGTCGTCGCCGGCGGCGGCGTCGGGCAGCGCAGAGTCATGTGCCGGGAGCGCCACGGCGAGCGCCGCGAGGAGAGCGGTACACATGGGCGCGGAGTATGGCTGCCCAGCCGCGGGAGGCGCTCGGCGCAGCTCGCTGACGGGTTTCGACGGCATCGCCCAGGCTGCTTTGCCACCGGCGCGGCGTGACGGCTCACAGACCATATGTGGTCTATATTGCGAGGCATGAATGCCGCCAAGCTGCTTAGGGAGAAGCGCCTCGCTCATGGCCTCGACCAGGCTGCGCTGGCCCGTCGAGCGGGCACGACGCAGAGCTATGTCAGCCGGATCGAGCGCGGCACGGTGTCGCCCTCGCTCAAGACGCTGGAGCGGCTCATGCACGCGATGGGTCAGCGCGCGGTGCTCATGACCGAGCCGTTGCCGGCGGGCAACGCGTCTCCCGAGCAGCTGCGCGCCGACCTGCGCGAGTTGACTGCGGCTCAGCGCGTGGACCAGGCCATGGAACTCAGCGAGTTCCTGGTCGATGTCGCCGACTCGGCGGGACGTCGGCCCAAGGAGGCGGTTCGTGGGCCGCGATGAGGGCGAAGCACCCTCGGATGACTCAGCGAGCGCCCCACCGCGACTCAATCGCCGTAGAAGTCGCGCACCCAGCGGTGGGCGTGGAGCTGCTCGATCTGCTCGGAGGGGAGCCCCTTGCCGTCGCCCGCGGCGCAGTTGCGCTCCACGTTGCGGATCGAGCGCATGCCCGGAATCACGGTCGAGACCGCGTCGGCGGAGAGGATGTAGCGCAGCGCCGTCTCGGCGATCCGGTCGGGCGCGATCCCGAGGTCGTCGACGATCGCCTGCACGCGGTCGGCGACCTGCCGCTTGCGATCGCCCTTGAAGTAGTCCGCGCGGAAGTCGCCCTCCGGGAACTCCGTATCGGGCGTGATCGAGCCGGTCAGCCCGCCCTCGTCGAACGGCACGCGCGCGATCACCCCGACGCCATGCTCCTCGACAGCGCCGAACAGCTCGTCCTCCGGGCTCTGGTCGAACACGTTGTAGATCACCTGCACGGTGTCGACGTGGCCCGAGCGCACGAGCGCAACTGCGGTATCGGGCGCGTGGTCGTTGATCGACACGCCGAAGCAGCGGATCTTGCCCTCCTGCTTGAGCGCCCGGATCGCCTCCAGCCACTCGCCCTGCTCGAGCCAGTTGTCGTGCCAGACGTGGAACTGCTGCACGTCGATGGTGTCGAGCCCCAGGTGCTCGAGGCTGCGCTCGGTGCACGCGCGGATATGCTCGGCGGGGAACGCCTCGTCGGCGTGGGAGTCCGCCCGCGCGGGCCAGGTCATGTTCTGCGGCGGGATCTTCGTCGCCACGTACACCGTCTCGCTGCGCCGGCGGACGGTCTGCCCGACGAGCTGCTCGGAGTGCCCGTCGCCGTAGGCGAGTGCGGTGTCGATGAAGTTCAGCCCGAGGTCGATTGCCCGGTCCAGCGCGCGCAGCGACTCCTCGTCGTCGGCGCCGAGCCACATGTGCTGCCCGATGCCCCAGGCGCCGTAGCCGACCTCGGAGATCTCGAGGCCCGTGTTGCCAAGCTTGCGAAGGTTCATGGCGTCGACGGTACCCGCCGCGCGAGAGAATGCGCCCGTGGACCGCGAGACCGCCATCGACCGCCTGTTCGCCGTGCCGCTCGACGAGTTCGTCAGCGAGCGCAAGCGGCTGGCCAAGGAGCTGCGCGGGGGCGGCGAGCGCGAGACGGCCGCCGAGGTGGCGAAGTGGCCGAAGCCCACGGCGCCCGCGTGGGCGCTCAACCACCTGGCGCGCGAAGCGCCGGATGACGTCGCCGGGTGGCTGAAGGCGGCGGCGGCGCTGCGCGACGCCTCGACGCACGCCGAGGAGGTGGGCGGCGACGCGGTGCGGGCCGCGATGGCCGCGCACCGCGAGGCGACCCTCGGGCTGGTGGCCGCGGTGCGCACGCGCCGGCCGCTCTCTGAGCCGATGGTCGACCGGGTCCGAGCGCTGCTTCAGGAAGCGACCGTCGACCCCGCCGCGGCGGAGCGGCTGCGGGCGGGGCGGCTGGCGGAGGGCGAGGCCGGTGCGCCGCTCCCCGAGCCCGCGGAAGCGAAGCCGCGCTCCAAGACGCGCGACACCACGGCGGCGAAGCGCCGCGCCAAGGAGCGAGACGCCGACGAAGACCGCGCCACGAGGGAGCGCGCCGAGCAGGAGCGCGCGGAGCGCCGGGCCGAGTTGGAACGCCGGATCGGCGCCGCGTACGAGCAGCTCGCGCGTCTGCGCGACGAGGTCGACGAGCGCGAGGCGGCCGCAGAGACCGCCGCGGCGCACCTCGAGGAGGCGCGCCGGACGCTGCACCGCTCCGAATCGGAGTCCTCAGCGGCGCAGGGCGCCGTCGACGACGCACGCGCCGTCGCGGAGACGGCCGAGCGCGAGGTGGAGGAGCTGACCGCGCAGCTGCGCGGCACCTAAGGTGCCGGGCATGACCACCGTGCCCTCCTCCGACCGCTACGACGCGATGACCTACCGCCGCTGCGGGCGCAGCGGGATCCAGCTCCCGGCCGTCTCGCTCGGCCTCTGGCACAACTTCGGCGACGACAAGCCGCTCGCCGACCAGCGCGCGATCGTCCGCCGCGCGTTCGACCTCGGCATCACCCACTTCGACCTGGCCAACAACTACGGCCCGCCGCCCGGCTCTGCCGAGGAGAACTTCGGCCGCATCCTCAGGACGGAGCTCGCCGGCTACCGCGACGAGCTGATCATCTCCAGCAAGGCCGGCTACGACATGTGGCCCGGACCGTACGGCGAGTGGGGCTCGCGCAAGTACCTGCTCGCCTCGCTCGACCAGAGCCTCGCGCGCATGGGCCTCGACTACTTCGACATCTTCTACTCGCACCGCTTCGATCCCGACACGCCGCTGGCGGAGACGTGCGGCGCGCTCGACGCGGCGGTGCGCCAGGGCAAGGCGCTCTACGTCGGCATCTCCTCCTACTCCGACGAGCGCACGCGGGAGGCGGCGGAGATCCTGCGCGGACTCGGCACCCCGGTGCTCATCCACCAGCCCTCTTACTCGCTGCTCAACCGCTGGATCGAGCCGGAGCTGCTCGACGCGCTCGGCGAGGAGGGGATCGGCTGCATCGTGTTCTCCCCGATCGGCCAGGGCATGCTGACCCACAAGTACCTCGGCGGCGTGCCGGAGGACTCGCGCGCCGCGCAGGATCGCTTCCTCAAGCGCGACTCCCTGACCGAGGAGAACCTCGCCCGCGTGCGCGCACTCGACGAGATCGCGCAGCGCCGCGGCCAGGCGCTGGCCCAGATGGCGATCGCCTGGACCCTGCGCGACCCGCGCGTGACGTCGGCGCTGATCGGCGCGTCGAGCGTCGCGCAGCTCGAGCAGAACGTCGCCGCGCTCGACGACCTGGCGTTCTCCACGGAGGAGCTCGCCGAGATCGACGTCCACGCGGTCGACTCCGGCATCAACCTCTGGGCGGAGTCCAGCGAGTCCTAGCGGCTCAGCGCGGCAGGACCGCCCCCGGGTTGAGGCGGCCGTCCGGGTCGAGCGCGCGCCTGACCGCGGCCATCGCCCGCAGCTCGCCGTCGCTGCGCACGAGGCCGAGCCAGCGCGCCTTGGCGACGCCGACGCCGTGCTCGGCGCTGATCGTGCCGCCGTGCGCAGCGGCCACGCGCAGCACGGCCTCGTCGACCTCGTCGCCCTCCGCGCCGAGCACGTTGACGTGCACGTTGCCGTCCCCGAGGTGGCCGAACAGGATCAGCCGTGCCGCGGGAGCGGCCCGCGCGACGGCGGCGCGGACGTCGTCGGCGAAGGCGGCCAGGCGGTCGAGTGGCACGCCGACGTCGAGCTTGCGCGGAACGCCCGCGGCGCCGATCGCCTCGGCGTGCGCCTCGCGCACGCGCCACAGCCGCTCGCGCTCCGCGGTGGAGTCGGCCACCAGCGCGTCGCTCGCGCCCGCGACCTCCAGCGCGGTGGCGAGCGCCGCGGTCGGATCGGTCTCCGCGGCGCACTCGAGCACGACGTAGGCGGGCGCCCGCTCGGCCACGGGCGCGGGGACGCCGAGGTGGTCGAGCACCAGCTCCATCCCGTCGTCGAGGAAGAAGTCCGCCGCCTCGAGCGACGGCAGCGCCGGGCGCAGCGCAGCGAGCAGCGCGGCCGCGGCGGCAAGCGAGGCGACCGGGACGAGCGCGGCCACGCGGGCCGGCAGCCACGGCACGAGGCGCCAGCGCACGCGGGTGATGATGCCGAGCGTGCCCTCGCTGCCGATCGGCAGGGCCGGCAGATCGTAGCCGGCGTTGTCCTTGAGCAGCCCGGAGCGGCGGTCGAGCACGGTGCCGTCGGCCAGCACGGCCTCGATCCCGGCCACCCGGGCCCGGACCGTGCCGTGGCGCAGCGCGCGCATCCCGCCCGCGTCGGTGGCGACCAGCCCGCCGACCGTGCACACGTCGCGCGCGGCGAAGTCGACGGCCGCGTCCAGGCCGGCGCGGCGCGCGTGGGCCTGCAGCGCGGCGAGCGTGACGCCGGCGCCGGCCTCGACCTGCGGCGCGGCGGGATC
>JBPCNM010000096.1:0-2893 GCA_051001255.1 Solirubrobacteraceae bacterium | reverse complement strand
GCGCGGCGCCGGTGCGGGCCGCCAGCTCGAGCGGGTCGGCCGGCAGCGCGCCCCAGTCGACGACCCGGCCGCCGGCGATCCAGAACGCGTCGAAGCGGCCCTGGCGCTCCGGGTGCGGCGCGAGCACGAGCCGGGTCCCGGCATGGGTCGCGCGCAGCAGCCCTCCGAGCCGGCGCAGCAGCGCCTCCAGCCGCTCGCGGCGGCGCTGCAGCCAGGCGGCGCGCTCGTAGTTGCGCGCGCCGGCCGCGGCGCGGCGCTGGCCGTCCAGGTGGGCGAGCAGGGCGCCGCCGCCGTCGCGGGCGTCGACGAACAGCCGCAGTGCGGCGTCGAGCCGCTCGCGGTACAGGTTGGGATCGAGGTCGCCGAGGCAGGGCGAGAGGCAGCGGCCCATCTGCCCGTAGGCGCTCGGGTGCTGGCGGCGCGGGAGCTTGCGGCCGCAGTGGCGCAGGCCGAACAGCGAGTTGAGCTGCTCGACCAGCTCGGCCGCGGCGGCGCGGCCGCGCACCGGGCCGACCGTCACGGCGTGCCCGCCGGCCGGCTCGCGCGCCACCTCGAGGATCGGGAACGCGATGTCGAGCCGGCAGCGCAGGTAGACGTAGCCGTCCGCGCTGCGCTTGCCGCGCACGTTGCCGGGCGGGCGCAGCGCCTTGATCAGGCGGTCCTCGAGCACCAGCGCGCCCAGCTCGGACTCCGTGGCCTGGTAGTCGACGTGCTCGGCCTCGCCGGTCCAGGCCGCCGGCGTCGTGAAGTGCGCGCGCGCCCGGGTGCGCAGGCAGACCGACTTGCCGACGTAGAGCGGATGACCGTCGGCGTCGCGGAAGACGTAGACGCCCGGGTCGCGCGGGAGCGCGGAGAGGTCGGGCCGCTCAGCGGGCGGCCGCCGGCGCACGCCCGCACGGGTTCGCCGGCCGCCTCCGCCCCGTCTGGGACCCAGCATGGCCACGGCCTCGGCGACCGTCGCCGCGTGCGCGGTGAGCCGGTGGAACAGCGCGCAGAACACGCGCGCGCAGGTCTCGGCGTCCGGCAGCGCCCGATGCGTGGCCTCGACCTCGATGCCGAGCGCGTCCGCGAGCGCGGCGAGCCCGCGGCGGCGCTGCAACGGAGCCAGCCGGCGGGCCATGGCGATCGTGCACAGCACCGGCGGCTCGGGCCAGTCGAGCGCCGCGCGCGCGAACGCCCCGCGCAGGACGCTCAGGTCGAAGCGCGCCGAGTGCGCGACCAGCACCCGGCCGCGCAGCAGTCGGCTCAGCTGTGGCAGCACCGCCTCGGGCTGAGGCGCGCCGTCGAGCATCGCCTGCGAGATGCCCGTGAAGCGCTGGATCCCGGCCGAGAGCGGCGCCGACACGCCGACGAGCGAGGACCAGCGGTCGTGCAGCTCCCCGCCGCCGACGAGCACGGCGCCGACCTCGGTCAGCTCGCAGCGCTCGCGGGCGAGCCCGTTGGTCTCCGTGTCGACGGCCAGGAACTCCGCCGTGGCGAGCGGAAAGGCGAGGAGATCGGGGGCCTCGAAGCGAGGCCAAGCCGGCGAGCGTGCCGAGCGGAGCGGTGGCGGAGCCGCAGGTGGAGACAGACGCGGGGCGGACGACATCGGGCGGTGGGTGATACGCCCCCCGCCGGACGGCACGCACGCCGCGCTGCACCGGCGCCCGGGCAACCGGGCCGTTCAGCGCGCTGCCGGGTATACGCTCCGGCGTCAGGATGCCCGTCCGGCGAGCCACTGGCTGTGCCCTGGTCCTCGCCATCGGGCTCGCGGCGTGCGGCCGGCAGGAGGACCACGCCAACCGCAACCGCCCGCCGGCGTCGATCAACGTGAGCGCCGCCATCACCGGCGCTCGCATCAACGTCTCGCCGACCAGCTTCGGCGCCGGCCCGATCCGCCTGATCGTCTCCAACCAGACGGCGTCCGCCCAGGCGCTCACGTTCGAGACCGGCGGCGCCGAGGCGGGCTTGACGCAGACCACCGCGCCGATCGACCCGTCGGGCACCGCGACGCTCGAGCTCGAGGTGACCGAGGGCGGCTACGAGCTCTCCACCGCGGACGGCGACCTCGAGCCCGCCGCCGTCGAGGTCGGCGCGCCGCGGCCGTCCGCGCAGAACGAGCTGCTGCAGCCTTGAGCATCGCGGCGGTCAGCCGTACCCCGCATGGCGGCCAGCCCTTAGGGAATGCTGAGGCCAGCTTCATCGTCGGGGTAGGAACACGATGAGAGAGTGACGATCTCACCGCCCTCCCCTCTCCGGAGCCCAGCGAAATGTCCACCGCCCTCGAACTCGCCCGCACCCACCTCGCCGAGCTGCGCGAGGAGCACGCCGCCGCCGTCGCGGCCGGCCTCGCCGACCACCCCGCCTACCAGGCGGACCTCCAGGAGGAGCTGGACGCGGCGCAGGTCGCCTACGTCGCCGCGGCCGTGACGGAGATCGCGTCGTTGCGCTCGCAGCTCACCGGCCCGCAGGTCGGCTGAGGCCTACGCCAGCTCGCGCGGGACGAGCGCGAGCCGGCGATGCGTGCCGCCGCGGAAGATCGCCAGCTCGACCGACTGGCCGATCCGGTCGGCGGTCATCAGCCGCTGGAGGTCGTCGACCCCGTGCACGGGCTGATCGGCGACGGCGACCACGAGATCCTCGGGCCGAAGGCCCGCGTGGGCGGCCGGTGAGGCGGGAACGATAGCGACTGCCGACGGCGGCGTTGGCCCGCCGCATGTGCTTTACTTGCATGCGTGCAAGCAACAGTTGCAACTCCGCAACAAGTCGCCGACGTGCTGGGCGTGCTGTCCGCGTACGTCAACCGCGCCGCCTCGCCGGAGATGTTCCGCGTGCTTGGCGAGCTCGAGCTGTCCTTCACCCAGATGAAGGCGCTGTTCGTGCTCGCCGAGCGCCACGAGATGTCGGTCAAGGA
>JBPCNM010000095.1:0-5808 GCA_051001255.1 Solirubrobacteraceae bacterium | reverse complement strand
TGGGCGGGCGTGAACAAGCGGATCACCGCGCTGGCGCCGGCGATCCCGTACATGTGGGACTACCAGTCGGTCGTCGCCTCGCCGAACGTGCGCGGCGTCCAGAACGGCTACTCGCTGACCTGGGACTGGAACTTCACGTCGCTGCGGTGACCCGCCGGCCGGCGCCTCGGATCGACGGGCACGAGCGCGCGCGCCGCCTCGTCGCGGGAGCCGAACAGCGCGAACAGCTCCTCGATCCCGGTCAGCGCGAACACGCGCCGCACGGATCCGGGCGGGCACACGACGACGAGCGTGCGGTCCTCGCGGCCGAGCAGCGCCCGGGTCCGCATCAGCAGGTTGATGGCACTCGAGTCCAGGAAGGAGACGTCGCACAGGTCGAGGACGAAGGCGCCGACGCTGGCGCCCACCGCCCTGTCGAGCGCTTCCTCGAGCTCGGGCGCCGTGGCCATGTCGAGCTCGCCACGGACCGCGATGCCGGGCGCTCCGCAGATCTGGGCCGGCTCCAGCTCGAGGTCGGGCATGGCGCCACGGTAGGCGGCGGATCGCGCGGATCGCGCGGGCGCGTCGGCCTGCCGACGTCTGTGCGCTGACATGGCGTCGGGTGGTGGAGTACAACTGGCGGCGTGCCCGAGCCGGCCACCATCAGCCTGGTCGACGCCGACGGCGACCTGGGTGACATCCTCTCCCCCGAGGAGCTCGAGCGCGCCCGCCACCAGGCGCTCGCCCGCGTCCAGCGGCTGTCGCCGGGCGAGTGGGACGCACAAGCCGCGCTCGAGCACGACTCTCACCACCGCGGCTTCCTGATCGTCGACGGACTGCTGAGCCGCACCGTCGAGGTGCTGGGGCGCCGCTGCGTGGAGCTGCTCGGCCACGGGACGTGATGCGCCCCTGGCAGTGGGACGACGAGGGCTCCCACGTCCGCGCGGAGGTCGGCTGGACGGTGCTCGAGCCGAGCCGCCTGGCGGTGCTCGACCACGACCTCGTCGTGCGGATCGTCCCCTGGCCGGAGCTGGGCGTCGAGCTGTTCAACCGCGGCACGCGCCGTGCGCACCACCTCGCGGTGGCGCTGGCGATCGCGCACCACCAGCGCGTCGACGACCGGCTCCTGCTCATGCTCTGGCACCTCGCGGAGCGCTGGGGCCGCGTGCACCCCGACGGCATCGTCGTGCCGCTGCCGCTCGGCCACCAGCGCCTCGCCGACCTCGTCGGCGCGCACCGTCCGTCGGTCACCACGGCAATGGGAAGCCTCGTCCGCGCCGCGAGGATCAGCCGGCGGGAGAACGGCGACTGGGTGCTGCACGGGGCGCCGCCCGACGCGCTGCGCCACCACAAGCTCGTCGCGGCGCTGAGCTGAGGTCCCGACGGCGCCGGCGGCGCCCGCAGCGTGCAAGAGTGCCGTCTGGTCCCTGCCCAACCGCACGAGAGGAAGCCATGGCCGACAGCGTCTACCGCGTCACCGAGGTGATCGGCGTCAGCACCGAGTCCTGGGAGGCCGCCGCCCGCACGGCCGTCGAGACCGCCGCCAAGACGGTCCGCGATCTCCGGGTCGCCGAGGTCGTCCGCCAGGACCTCACGATCGAGAACGGGCAGGTCACCGGCTACCGCGTACGGCTTGCGATCTCGTTCAAGTACGACTCGGGCGACTGACGCCGGGCTGCACGACCGGCGACGCCGATGCGACAGCTCAAGCTCGCCTTCGTCGGGCCGGCTCGACCGTTTTCACGCGCAACCTGATCGGCGACGTCCTCGGCCAGCCCGCGCTGGCGGACGCCACGACGTTCGCGCTGATGGACATCGACGTGGAGCGGTTGCAGACGTCCGAGGCGGTCGCGCGGCGGCTGGTCGAGGCCCACGGCGCGCGGGCGACCGACGAGGCGACGCTCGACCGCCGGACCGAGCTGGCCGGCGCGGACTACGTGGTCACCTCGTTCCAGGTCGGCGGGCTGCATCCGTCGACCGTCGTCGACTTCGAGGTCCCCAAGCGGTTCGGCCTGCGCCAGACGATCGCCGACACGCTCGGCGTCGGCGGCATCATGCGCGAACGCCTGCGCACACGTGCGAGCAGGCCATCGGGCGGGCGACCGATCGCCGCCTTGACCACCGGTACCGCGGACGCGAGTCCTGGAGCGGCGTTCCAGTAGATCGCCCGCCGCGGCCCGAACAACGTGATGTTGGTCTCCTCAGGAAGCGCTGCACACGGGGTGAGCAGGCCGGCAGCGCGTATGCGCAACTCCGGGAGCGCCCGATGGCAGGCCTCCCACTCGTCCGAGATGAGGGACTCGGGAAGGAGCCCATACCGCTCGCACTCCGCGCGCCGGCGCAGGTCGACGAGGTACGTGGTCGAGATACGACACACCCAGAGCGGGACGCGGACCTCGTCGAGTTCCGCTTCCGTCGTGAGCTGCTCGTGGCGGATCAGTGCCCCCCACGCCGCTTCAGGATGGGTTGTCGAGCAGTTCCACCGGGGCGCGGCCACCGAGCTCCTCACGCTGGCGGTGAAACCATGCGTACACGCCCTGATCGGTCCACGCGTGCCGGAGGATCGCTGCCAATCGGGCAACCAGCTGCATCCGCGGCGTACTCGCGCCCGCGTCGTGGCGACGTCGCTGGACCTGTCGATCCGAGAAGCCGAGCAGTTCAGCGAGCTGACGGACCGACAGTCCGGGGAGCCACTCCTCGAGCAGCTCGATCACGGCATCGGCGCGCCTGAGACGAGCGGGCGGCTGCTCCTGCAAGAGATCGCGCATCACGTGACGGACAGCCTCCGCCTGCACGAGCGCGCGATCGGCAACATCGAGCGGTCGCATCAGCGAGAGCCGACCTCGGCGGCGGGCGCCGCTCCTGGAAGGAATAGCTCCGTCGAAGCCAGAACTCGCCCCCGGACGGAGGACTCATCGCTCGGCGGGCACAATGGTCGCGTGTCGCACGAGAAGAAAGCGGTTTCGCCTGCCAGGACTCTGCTTTCGCCTGGAAGGCGAGCCGCTCCTTCGTCACGCTCGCCTTCGGCGACGTCACATGCGACGGGGCTCACCCACGTCGCGACCGTCTCCTTCCTCGCCAGCCGCGCCGCGCCGTCGCTGCAGTTCTTCTTCGCCCTCGGCGGCGGGATCGCGCTCGCGCGCTCGTCCGCGCGCCTGGGCGCGCGCATCGGTTACGGCACCGCGCTCGCGTCGATGCTCCAGACCGTCGCGGTGATGGGCCCGGCGCGGATCAACGCGCCGCTGACCCAGGCGATCACCGCGCCGATGATGGGCCGGCTGCAGGCGCGTGGCGCGCGACCGCTGGTGGAGTTCCTCGCCTGCCTCGCGCTGCGGCTCGTGCACTACGCCGTGCTGCTGGCCGCGTTCATCTTCGTGATCCTCGGTGGGCTCGACGAGTTCACCGGGTCCTACGAGACGCTGACCGGCTGGCTGGGGATCGTGCCGCAGGGGCCGACCGCCGCGCTGGCGGTGACGGCGGCGGGCCAGTTCCTGTGGGCGATCTTCTTCAGCACGGTGCAGGTGGCCGCCTACCGGCGTGCGCTCGGGAACTGGCCGGCGCCGGCACGGGTCGCGGACGACGCGCCGCCGGCGCTCGCCGCCGGTGCCGAGCGCGGCGCGGGCCGCTTCGACCCCCGCGCCGTCGTGCTCGCCGCGTTGCTGGCGAGCGGCCTGCTGCTCACCAGCACGTCGTGGGCGCTGCTGCTCGGCGTCACCGCCTGGCTGATCCCGGCGTGGCTGTTCTCCCGGCCCGACCACGACGCGGTGCCGATCGGCCTCGCGCTGGCCGGACTGCTCGCGTTCGCCGCGTTGACCGGCGGGCTGCTCAGCGGCGCAGGGCTCGAGCTGACGCTGCGGCGCGTCGTGCGCGCGGTGCTGCTGGTCGCCGTGGCGACGTGGATGCGCGCGGCCGCCGGCCCGGGCGGGCTGCGCGAGACGTTCCGCCGCGCGCTGCACCGGCTGCGCGCGATCCCAGCGGTGCGGGAGGCGGCCACGCTGATGGCCGGGCTGGACTCCGGCCCGCGGCTGATCGCGGCCGGCCGCGCCGCCGCCGACCGCTTCGCCGACGTCGCGCTCAAGCCCGCGGACCTGGCCGACACGGTGACCGCGTGGGTCGCAGTGGAGTCGGTCGATTACCGCGCCGGGCCGGGCGTCGCCGCGCCGCCGCTGCGGCTGCGAGCGTTCGACGGCCTGCTGGTGGCGCTGACGTTCGCGCCGGCGCTCGCGTTCGTCGGCGGCTGAGCCGGCGAGGTGCCACACCGCGTTCGGGCGCCGCAACGTCGGGCGGCTTCCGGCTACGACGGCGAGCCGTGCTCGCCGGCTCATTCGGTCCTGGCGCCGGCGAGATCAGGTCCAAACCCGCCTTCTCGCGCGAAGCGCACTGCGGGTGCAACGACTCGGCTGCTCCGCCGGGAGAGCCCCGCCCGGTCAGTCGAGGACGAGCTGGCGCTGGGGGCGGTGGGCCATCTCGCCTGCGCCGTCTGCGGCGTTGCGCGCGAGCTGGGTTAGGGCGGCACGGAGGATGCGGGACACCTGCATCTGGGAATATCCGGTGCGCTTGCCGATCTCGGCTTGGGTGAAATCCTCACGGAAGCGCAGGCGCACCACGAGCTGGTCACGTTCGGGCAGCGTGGCGAGCAGGTTCTCGAGATCCGCTGACGTTTCGGCGTCCGCGAAGCCTGGGTCCTCGGTTCCCAACCGAGCGCCGAGCGTGTCGGCGTCTCCCTCGTTCGCGCAGAGCGGGCGGTCGAAGGATTCGCCTGCACGAGCCTGCGCCGCTTGGAAGGCGTCCATCAGTTCTTCGACCGTGCACCCGATTCGCTCGGCCAGCTCGGCCGCGGTGGGGTTGCGCCCAAGGTCGTTGGTCAGCACCTCGCGCTCGCGCTCAACGCGAACGGCGCGCTCTTGCAGGTCGCGGGGCGGACGCACCATCCACGTGAAATCGCGGAAGTGGCGCAGAATCTCGCCCCGGATGGCCGGAACGGCGAAGGAACTGAAGGCCGCGCCGTTGTCGGGATCAAAGCGGTCCAGCGCCTTGATCAGCCCGACGGTCGCGATCTGCTGGAGATCCTCGAGCGGAACCCGACCACCACGGTCAAAGCGCTTGGCGATCGAACGGGCGAGCGGGAGATAGGACCGAACCAGTCGTTCACGCGCCCGCTCGTCGCCGCGGTCCGCCGCGTAGGCGCGGAAGTCCGCCGCCTCATGCCGTCGATCGGCGTGATGCTGCGCGACCCCGCCCAGCCGCGGGAGCACGCCGGAATCCGAAGCGGAAGAGATCACCCGATCAACGTCCTAGCGGTTATCTGCCCAACGGGAACGAAGACGCGGGGCGGGACTGCGCCTGCATCAACCCGCGGCGGCACGCGCGCGTTCGGGCCCCAGCCGACCATGAGGCCGTCGCTCCGATTGCGATTCGTGCGGCACAAATGAAGTTCCTCGGAGAGGGGTCGTCGAAGGCGCGGCGCGCTCGGCGGCGCGGCAACGGTGCTTTCGCTCGGCGGCGAGCGGCGCGGCAGGCTGGGCGCGCGCTACGCCTGTCCACCGACGCGCGAGACGGTGGGCAGGGCGTACCGGCTTCACTCAACCAGTGCGGGGGGGCCCCAGCGCGGGAGCTCTCTCTGGCTTAGTGGTCGTCGTGGTCGACGGTGTACGGCTCTCGGCTGCCCGACTTGGCAAGTCCACGGCTCACCATGTAGCCGACCAGATCATCTTCGAACCCGTAGTTGTAATCGAGATATTCGTCCTGGACGCCGAGCCGTCCAGGAGCGGTCGCCCCAAGCAGGAATGACGTGACGGCGGGTGGGCCGCGCTGTCCACCCTTCCCGCT
>JBPCNM010000094.1:0-4870 GCA_051001255.1 Solirubrobacteraceae bacterium | reverse complement strand
GCGTGGGGCTGATCTCGCCGCCGCCCCACCACGACATCTACTCGATCGAGGACCTCAAGCAGCTGATCTACGACCTGCGCTGCGCCAACCCCGGCGCGCGCATCTCGGTAAAGCTCGTGGCCAAGGTAGGCGTCGGCACCGTGGCGGGCGGCGTGGCGAAGGCCAACGCCGACCACCTCCTGATCTCGGGCCACGACGGCGGTACAGGCGCCTCACCGCTCTCCTCGCTGCAGTCGGCCGGCATCCCGTGGGAGATCGGGCTGGCGGAGACGCAGCAGACCCTGATGCTCAACGACCTGCGCTCGCGCGTGTGGGTGCAGGCGGACGGGCAGATGAAGACGGGCCGCGACGTCGTGGTCGCCGCGCTGCTCGGCGCCGACGAGGTCGGCTTCGCGACCGCGCCCCTGATCGCGGCCGGCTGCATCATGATGCGCGCCTGCCACCTCAACACCTGCCCGGTCGGCATCGCCACGCAGGATCCCGAGCTGCGCAAGCGCTTCGAGGGCACGCCGGAGCACGTCCTCGACTACCTGTTCTTCGTCGCCGAGGAGGCGCGCGAGCTGATGGCCAAGCTAGGCGTCCGCCGCTACGAGGACCTCGTGGGACGGACGGAGCTGCTGGAGGCGGCGCCCGCGGTGGACCACTGGAAGGCGCGCGGCATCGACCTCTCGCTGGTGCTGGCCGAGCCGGTCGCGCCGCACGACGCGCCGCGCCGGCGGGTGCGCCCGCAGCTCTCGCCGCTGCCCGGCGCGCTGGACTGGGACCTGATCGAGGCCGCGCGCGACGCGATCGACCACCGCCGCCCGGTGGCCGGCCAGTTCACGGTGCGCAACGTCAACCGCACGGTCGGCGGCCTGCTCTCGCACTGGGTCGCCAAGGTCCACGGCGCGGCCGGCCTGCCGCCGGAGACGATCCGCTTCGGCCTGCGCGGCTCGGCCGGGCAGTCGTTCGGCGCGTGGCTCGCGCCGGGCGTCGAGCTGTCGCTGGTCGGCGACGCGAACGACTACGTCGCCAAGGGGCTCTCCGGCGGCGTGCTCTCGGTGCGGCCGCCGGAGGAGGCGGCGTTCGCCGCCGAGGAGAACGTGATCGTCGGCAACACCGTGCTCTACGGCGCGACGTCCGGGCGCGCGTTCTTCCGCGGCCTCGCGGGCGAGCGCTTCGCCGTGCGCAACTCCGGCGCGTCCGCGGTGGTCGAGGGCATCGGCGACCACGGCTGCGAGTACATGACCGGCGGGCGGATCGTGATCCTCGGCCCCACGGGTCGCAACTTCGCGGCGGGCATGAGCGGCGGCATCGCGTACGTGCTCGACGACGGGACAGGCTTCCCGGGGCGCTGCAACACCGAGCTGGTCGGATTCGAGGAGATCGGCCCGGCCGACGCGATCGAGCTGCACGAGCTCGTCGAGGAGCACCACCTGCGCACGCTCTCGCCCGTCGCCGCGCGGATCCTGGAGGACTGGGAGGGGTGGCTGCCGCGCTTCGTCAAGGTGATGCCGCACGACTACAAGCGGGCGCTCGCCGAGCTGGCCGACGCCGAGCGCGCGCTGCGCGCCGACGAGGAGGAGCCCGCCGTCGCGGATCCCGTCGGCGTGCCGCACACGGGGACGAGCCGGCAGTCGTAGTGGTTTCTCCTTGCAGGAGGGACCACCAGGCGGCGTGCGTGGCGCCCGCGACGGGTGGGGCCGGGCGTGAGCTTCGTCGCCGTCATCCTCATCCTCGCCGTCCAGGGCCTCGTGATCGGCGCCTTCGCGCGGCTCGCGCTGCCCGGCCCGGACCCGCTGTCGCTGCTGCAGACGATGGGCGTCGGCCTGGCCGGGTCGTTCCTCGCCGGCGTCGCGGTGTACCTGATCGCCGGCGAGCGGGCGGCGCCCGGCTTCCTCGCCGCGCTGGTCTTCTCGGTGGCGATCATGTACCTCATCCGGCGCTCTCGCGGCGGCGGGCTGACGCGGCCACAGGGCGGCGCACGACCGCGCGACGGGTTCGGCCGCCGCGGCCGCTAGTGCCCCGTCTCGCAACAATCGACCCGAAATGACGCGCGTCGATCACCGACATGCTGCGCACTGTCTCGGTCCTGTCTCGGCCTGAGGCCTCGCCACCGCTTCGCTCGGGCCTCGCCACCGGCTTCGCCTCGCGACCACTTGAAATCCCAGAGGGATTCCTGCGGGTCTGCGTCCTTGCCTGTCGGCGCCGCACCTGCCTCGGCCGGGGCCTCGTCACCGGCCTTCGGCCTCGCCCTTTCGGGCCGATGGTTACGAGACGGACCACTAGGAGCGTCGACGAACCGGCGGCGTGACGAGCTCTCAGACGGGCTGCTGGGCCGCGGCGGCGTCGTGCAGCGCGGCGGCCACCACCTCGACCGCCGGAGTGCGGGCGCGGCGCGTGAGGAGGAAGACGTCACGGCCGATGTCGCCCTCGGCGAGCGAGCGCAGCGCGACGTCGGGCGCACCGTGAGCCAGCACGAGGTCGGGCAGCAGCGTGCACGCGCCGGCCGTGCGGACGAGCTCGAGCAGGATCAGGAAGTCGTCGGAGGCGTAGCGGACGTCGGGCTCGAAGCCGCCGAGCCGCCGGGACGCGCGGATCAGCATCTCCCGGTGCCCCGTGTCGGGCCGGCAGCCGGCCCACGCTTCGTCGGCGAGCCGCGCCATCGGCACGCGGCGGCGGCGGGCCAGCGGGTGAGCGACCGGAAGCAGGAGGCGCACCTGCTCGCGCAGCAGGCGCGTGCGCGCGAGGTCGCCGTGCACCGGCCGCGGCTGGCCCTCGTACTCGTCGCCGACGACCGCGTCGAGCTGCTGCAGCCGCAGCGCCGGCACCGCATCCTCCACCTCCGCCTCGATCGCCTCCACGCGGACGTCCGGGTGCGTGGCGGCGAGGGCGGCGACCGTCGGCGCCACGATGCGCAGGAACGCCGACTGGAACGCCGCGACGCGCACGACGCCGGCCGGGTGCCCGGCCGCGACCGCGGCCAGCTCCGCCTCGGCCGCCTCGACGCCGTCGAGCAGCGTGCCGGCGTGGCGGACCAGGATGTGGCCGGCGTCGGTCAGGCGCACGCCCCGGCCCACGCGCTCGAGCAGCGTGGCACCGGCCTCGCGCTCGAGTACCGCGAGCTGCTGGGAGATCGCGCTGGGCGTGTAGTCGAGCGCCCGGGCGGCGCCGTGGATGGTGCCGCGGGCGTCGAGCTCACGCAGCAGCTTGAGGCGGCGGAGGTCGAGCATCGTTCACAAACGCTACACGGTCGTGTGCACGAACAAGCGATGGACGTGAACGGTCACCGTTGCGACGATGGATCGCGTGGGACCGTTGCTCTGCCTCCTCTCCGCCGTCGGCTTCGGCGCCACCGCGATCTTCGGCAAGCTCGCCTACGACGCGGGCGTCGAGGTCGGCGACCTGCTGCTGGTCCGCTTCACGCTGGCCGCTGCGCTGCTGCTCGCCGTGGCCGCGGGGACGGGCGCGCTGCACGGGCTCGCGCGCCGGTCCGTGCTGGCCGCGCTCGCGATGGGCGCGGTGGGCTACGCCACGCAGTCCACGTTGTTCTTCTCGGCGCTGGAGCGCATGGACGCCTCGCTGCTGGCGCTGATCCTCTACTCCTACCCCGCGCTGGTGTGCGCCGGGGCCGTCGCGCTGGGGCGCGAGCGGCTCTCCGCGCGCCGCGTCGCCGCGCTGCTCGCAGCGTCGGCGGGGGTCGCGCTCGTGCTCGCCGGCGCGGCGTCAGGGGGCGTGGACACGGTCGGCATGGCGATGGGCTTCGGCGCGGCGCTTGCCTACACGGTCTACATCCTCACCGGCGACCGCATGCTGGCCGGCGTGCCGTTCCCGGCGCTCAGCGCGCTCGTGTGCACGGGCGCGGCGGGGACGTTCGCGGTCGCGGCCGTCGCGACGGGCGGTCCCGCGCTTTCGTTCGGCGCCGCCGGCTGGGGGTGGGTGGGCGCGATCGCGCTGGTCGGCACGGTCGGCGCGATCCTCACGTTCTTCGCCGGGCTCGCGCGCGTCGGGCCGTCGGCGGCCTCGATCCTGTCGACCCTGGAGCCGGTGGTCACGGTGGCGCTCGCGGCGGCGGCGTTCGGGGAGTCGCTGTCGGGTGCGCAGCTGGCCGGCGGCGTGCTCGTCCTCGCCGCGGTCGTGGTGATGCAGTGGCCGGCGCGCGCGGCGCCATGGCAGGAGGCGCCTGCCAGGGCTTGACGCGCGCCGCTTCCCTCAACGCGGCCGTTCGCCGGCATCGGCCAAGCGCGCCAGCTGGTGCAGCACGGAGTCCTCCGGCGCGCCCCCGCCCCAGAACGCCAGCTGCGCCGCGCGGCCGGCGAGGCGGAACGGGACCGCGAGGTGGGCGGGGAGCGGGTCCCACTCGCCGACGTCGCGGATGAAGGCGGCGCCGTCCTGCTCCCAGATCACCAGGCGCGAGACGGCCGGGCCGAGGAAGTGACCCGCGTGCGTCGTGAGCTCGAGCAGCAGGCGGGGCGTCGCGCCTGCCGGCAGCGCGGGCGCGTCGAGGCGCGCTCGGTCCAGCACTGTGGCGATGGCGTCCGGATCGTCGTGCAAGCCGGTCGCGGTGACGTAGCCGCGGGTGAAGACCGGCGTCCGCGGCGCCGGGTGGGCGACGACCTCGATCTCGAACGTCTGTCCCTTCAGCCCGCCGGAGCGCAGCGCCGTGAAGCGGCCGAGCGAGCAGCCGAGGTCCGGCCAGCGCGAGGGGCTCGACAGCACCGCGACCGCTGCGTCCACCGAGGGCAGCGCGACCGGCGGATAGGTGGACCAGTGGCGCCGGGCCTCCGCGGTGGCGGGCGGCGTGAGCGGGCCCAGCGCGGCGTCGCGCAGCCGGCGCTCGGGCTCGTAGGCCGCGCGCGCCGCCGCGTCGGCGAAGGCGACGCCCCAACCC
>JBPCNM010000093.1:0-8798 GCA_051001255.1 Solirubrobacteraceae bacterium | reverse complement strand
TACGGGGCCGCGGTTCGTTGCGGGGGGGGATCCTCTCCCCCCCCCGGGGGGGAGGCGCTGGGCCCCCCGGCCGGGTATGGGACGGTCGGCACCTCTACCGGATGGAGGTGAAGTTCCAGTCCCAGGTGGTGCTGTAGCCGTTCTGCACGCCGCGCACGTTCGGCGAGACGACCAGCGACTGGTAGTCCCACATGTAAGGGATCGACGGAGCCAGGGCCGTGAGGTCGTGGTTGACGTCGGCCCACGCCTGCGCGCGCTCGGCCGGCTCGGTCACGAGCTTGGCGGCGTCGATCTTCTCGTTGAGCGCGGAGTCGTCGAGCTCCGGCCAGTTGGAGTTGCCCGTCTGGATGATGTTGTTCCCGTTGAACGTCGGGTCGAGCATCGTCTGCGGGTCCGCGAAGTCCTGCGCCCAGCCCACGGACGGGCAGACGCTGGTGTCGGACTTCGGGACGTTGCAGAACTTCGTGAACATCGTGTCGCGGGTCACCAGACGGAGCGTGGTCTCGAAGCCCATCTCGTTGAGCTGCTGCTCGGTGATCTGGGCGATCGACTTCTCCGGCTCGGCGCTGTCGGCCACGATCAGCAGCTTCTGGCCGCCCTCGTACTTGCCCGACGCCATGCCGGCCTTCTTGAAGTACTCCGCCGACAGCGCGCGGTCGCCTTCGGGCTTGGCCATCCAGTCCTGCTCGGAGGTCCAGCCCTCGACGCCGTTGGACTCCTCGAAGCCGGCCATGCCCGGCGGGATGAAGTGCTGAGCGATCGGCCCGAGCGCCTCGCCGCCGCGCTGCTGGCGCGTCGCGTTGCGGTCGAAGCCCGCGATCACGGCCTTGCGCACGTCGATGTCGTCGAACGGCGGGCGGCTCGTGTCCATCGAGATCATGCGCCAGCCGCCACCGGGCACCACCGACAGCTCCGACTTGTTGCTCTCCAGGAGCGTCTTGAGCTGGCTTGCGGGCGGCTCGATCTCGCCGAGGGCGAGGTTCTCGCCGGAGAGGGCGCGCCGCGTCGCCACGGCCGTGTCCTCGTTGCCGGCCTGGATGTCGATCTCGTCCAGGAACGCCGGGCGGAAGTCGTCGACCGCGGCGTAGTCGGGGTTGCGGACCAGGTGGATCCGCTTGCCGGGCACGTAGCCGACGGTCTTGCCCTCGGCGTCGGATTCGACCATGTACGGGCCGGTGTAGACCGCGTGGCCCTCGCCGTAGGTCGACGGGGTCGTCTTGTCGTACTTCTGCGCGTACTCCTTCGGCACCGGGACCGAGATCGGCATCGCGAGCGCGCCGGCGAGCGCCGCGCCCGTGCCCTTGGTGAGCTTGAAGACGATCGTCTGGTCGTCCGGCGTCTCGATCCCCGGGATCTCCTCGTAGTCGCCCGGCTCCTCGGGAGCGCCGACGAGATCCGGGAAGTAGACACGGGCATAGCCGTTGGCCACGGGCGCGCTGAAGGCGCGCTCGATCGCGTACTTGACGTCCGCGGACGTCACCTCGCGGCTGACCGGCTTGGAGAACATCACGCCCGGCTTGATCGTCACGGTGACGGTCTTGCCGTCCTCGGAGATGTCCGGCATCTCCGCCGCCAGATCCGGCACCGGCTCGAGCTCATCGGCGGGCGGATAGGAGTAGAGCCCCCGATGGATCGCGTTCATGATCCCGATCGCGTAGGTGTAGTACGTCTTGCCGGGGTCCATGTAGTCGACGTCGCCCGCCGACAGGACGGTCAGCTTGCCGCCCTTCTTCCCCTCGGCGGGGTTGGCGATGTTGTCGCGGGCGGTGCCGGCGAACAGCTGCTCGGTGACGTTGCCGTCACCGCCGTCGCTCGTCTGCGCCGGCGTGCCGCCGGTGTCACCGCTCTCCTCGTCGTCGCCGCCACAAGCGCCGAGCCCGAGTAGGGCGACGACCGCGGCGAGCGCCAGCAAGGTCCTCCAGAGAGACCTGGGCATGGAGTTCGTCCTTTCTGTTCGTTGTGCTGCTGAGATGCGAGCCGGCATGGCATCACCGCCGCCGCGGGTCCAGGGCGTCCTGCAGCCCGTCGCCCACGAGGTTGAAGGCCAGCACGGTGAGAAGGAGAGCGAGCCCGGGGAAGAGCATGAACCACCACGCCTCGGGGAACAGGCTGGTGGCCTCGGCGATCATCCCGCCCCACGAGGGGGTCCCGCCGCCGACGCCCACGCCGAGGAACGACAGCGCCGCCTCGAGCAGGATGTTGGCCGGGATGAGCAGCGAGGAGTAGACGATCAGCGGCGCCAGCAGGTTCGGCAGGATCTCCCGCACGATGATCCGGCGGTTCGAGGCACCCAGGGAGCGGGCCGCCTCGACGAACTCCTTCTCGCGCAGCGAGAGCACCTGACCGCGCACGATGCGCGCGATGTAGGTCCAGTTGATGACGGCGATGACCATGATCACGACGGGCAGACCGGGCTGGATCGTGCCGTAGAAGCACCCGTTGGCCCCCGAGCACGCCGCGGCGAGGCCGAGGCCCAGCAGGAGGATCGGGAACGCGAGCACCACGTCGGTGAGGCGCGAGAGCAGCGTGTCGACCCAACCGCGGTAGAAGCCGGCGATCAGGCCGACGGTGACGCCGATCAGCACGGCGATGCCGGTGGCGATCAGCGCGACTTCGAGCGAGACGCGCGCGCCGTAGACCGTGCGCGAGAAGACGTCGCGCCCGACGCGGTCGACGCCGAACGGATGCGCCGACGACGGCCCGGTCGGCGTGCCGAACAGGTCGAGCGCCTCGGAGCTCTGCGCCCGCGGGCCGGGCGTGCCGGCGATGCTGACGATCACCGGCGCGAGGAACGCCATCGCGATCAGGAGCACGATGAAGACGAGCGCCGCCATCGCGACCTTGTCGCGTCGCAGGCGGCGCCAGAACAGCTGCATCGGCGAGCGCGCGGCGATCGGCTTCTGCGGGCCGCCGGCCGCGTCGGAGACGACCGCCTGGTCGCCGCGCTCATGCAGGAACTCGGCGGGATCGCCGGTGCTCACGTGCGCGCCTTCGCGCTGCGTCGTGCGATGATGATGCTGCCCTCCTCCGGTTTCCCGGAATGCGCACGGCGTTCCCCGGCCGAGCGCTACGACGTTCCCCTATGTACTTGCCTCCGGTGCGCCCTTCCCCGGGGCGCTCCCGGATGGCGCGGCAGTGTAGTCGCTGCCGCCTATGTCATCTACCACTCACAGGTCTACGATTCCTGCCCTCGGCCCCGATAGCTCAGCCGGATAGAGCGACTCCCTCCTAAGGAGTAGGCCGCAGGTTCGAATCCTGCTCGGGGCGTTGTATCGCGTGGTGCCCGCAGCCGCGGTTCCCTCCGTGTTACCAAGGCCCACACGGTTTACCGATCCGGCCGCGCGGGATACAGCTCGTCGATCGTCGCGAGCGGCTCGTAGGGCGCCTCGCCCGCCGCCAGGCGGATCGCCGCCGCGCCGCCGGCCAGCCGGTCCAGCACGCAGATCACGCCGCAGACCGCATGGTCCTCCGCCAGCACCGCCTCGATCGCCCGCACGGTCGATCCGCCCGACGTGACGACGTCCTCGACGATCAGGCAGCGCTCGCCCCGCTCGAGCGGCGGGCCCTCCACGCGGCGCTGCAATCCGTGCGCCTTGGTGTCCTTGCGCACGAAGAACGCCTTGACGTCCGCGCCCCCGGCCAGTGCCGCGCACGCCGGCGCGTCGGCGCCCATCGTGAGGCCGCCCACCGCCGTGGCCTCCCAGCGGCGGGCGTAGCCGGCCACCAGCTCGGCGAGCGCGTGGAATCCCGCGGGCCGCAGGATGGCGCGCTTGGCGTCGACGTAGTACTGCGCGGTGGCGCCGCTGGTCAGCGTCACCTCGCCGACGACGAGGGCGTGGCGGCGCAGTTCCTGCAGGAGCGTCTGCCTGGCGTCCATGTCGACGCCGGCACCGCCGGGGCGCGGTCGGCGGCTCATGCCCGCACCGCCATGGTCGTCTCGGAGTCGGTCCCGCGCTGCGCGAACGGCGCCACGATCAGGGTCACCGCGGCGCCCGCGCCGGCCATCGCCAGCACGGTCGCGGCGCCCCAGTCCTCCGACACGCCGAGCGCCAGCGCGTTGTTGAGCGCGTGCAGCACGATGCACGGCACCAGCGACGCGGTCCAGACGTACAGGAGGCAGAGGAAGAAGCCGAAGACCATGAGCGGGACGATGAACTCGATGTCGGTGCCGCCCAGGTGGATGGCGCCGAAGATCGCACCGGTCAGGACGGCCGCCGGCAGCATCCCGAGCGTCCGGCGCAGCGCCGTGAAGCAGAAGCCGCGGAAGAACAGCTCCTCGGCGATCGGCGCCAGCACGCACACGAGCACGGCGACCGCGACGAGCGCAGCCGTCGAGCCGTCGACGCCGAGCTCCTGCGGCAGGTCGTCGCTCTCGGTGATGTCGAGCAGCTGCGCCCAGATGGCGGAGAAGGCGAAGAAGCCGGCCCAGGCGAGCAGCGTCCAGCCGACGGCCGGCCACAGGCGCGGCAGCCGCAGCCCGAACTTTCCGGGCGTCGCGGGCGCGTCGAGCAGCCGCGCGAGCAGGACCGCCGAGCCGATCAGCGCGAGGTCCTGCACGTAGGTCCCGCCGATCGTCACGCCCGGCGGCGGGTCGCCCGAGCTCTCCACGCCGGCCAGCTCGACCACGAGGGCGATGACGCCGACGCCCACGATCGCGACGATCAAGGCGCCGAGCATCCCGGCGAACGGCGACCACAGCGGCCAGCGCGGCAGCGCGCCGCGATCGGGCGCCGGCGGCTCAGGGCGCCAGACGCCCTCCGGCAGCTCGGGACGGGACGGCAGCGACCCGGGAGGGCCGCCGGGAGGAGGCGGAGCGCTCGACATGCGGGGCGTCAAGCGTAGGGATCGCCGGCTGCGACCAGACCGGGCAATGCGTCCAGGCCGTCCACGACGGGCACGCCGGGCGGCGCCCGGCGGGCACCGTCGCGCGCCACCAGCACCGGCCGGATGCCCGCGGCCAGTGCGCCTTCGACGTCCTCGTCGACGCTGTCGCCCACGTGCCACGCCCGCTCGGCCGGCACGCCGGCGCGGGTGAGCGCGTGCTCGAAGATGGCGGGCGCCGGCTTCGCCGCGCCCAGCTCGGCGGAGGCCACCGCGCCGTCCACGAGCGCGCCCAGCCCGGTCTCCGCGAGCCGCTCGTGGAGCGAGACGTCCCAGTTCGAGACCACCACGAGCGCGCAGCCGGCGGCCCGCAGCGCACGGAGCGCCGGCGCGGCGTCGGGATACGCCGAGAACGCGATCGCGTCCAGCAGTGCCGCCGTCAGCTCCCCTGTCGGCGCCCGGGCGAGCGCGGGCGGCAGCGCCGGCCGCATCGCATCGGCCGAGCGCTCGCGCAGCGCGGCGAGCGCCGCGATGTCGCCCCCGGAGTGCAGGTGGGCTCGGTAGAACGCTATCTCCGCCCGGATCGCCGCACCCGCCGCGGCGGCGCCGACGTCGACGCCGAACCGGCCGCGCATCGACGCGCGCAGCCGCGGCGCCGGGTCCTCGAAGCGCAGCAGCGTCCCCATCGCGTCCAGCAGGACGGCATGCGCTCTAACCTCGCCCGCCATGGCCGCCCCGGATCTTGTCACGCCGATCGCAGCGTCCACGGAGCAATGGGTCAACGCGGCGGGCGCGATCGTCATCGCGCTGGTCGTCGCCTTCCTGCTCGACCGCGCACTGTCGCGCCGCGGCATGCAGCTCGCGGAAGCGGTCACGCGCGGGGAGCTGTCGCCGGAGACGGACACGCGGCTGCGCTTCATCCGGCGCCTCGTCTACGCCGTCATCATCGCCCTCGGCGTCGCGGTCGCGCTGTCGAACTTCGGCAGCATCAGCCGGCTCGCCGGCTCGCTGCTGGCCTCGGGCGCGATCGCCGCGGCGGTGCTCGGCTTCGCGGCCCGCCAGACCCTCGCCAACTTCGTCGCCGGGATCATGCTGGCGATCACACAGCCGCTGCGCGTCGGCGACTGGGTGTTCGTCGAGGACCAGTACGGCGTCGTCGACGACATCCGCCTGACCTACACGTTCCTGCGCACCCCGGGCGGCCAGCAGGTCGTGATCCCGAACGAGAAGCTGGCGAGCGGGATCCTGCGCAACGACACCCTCGGCGACGGCGTGGTCGGCCTGGACGTCGGGATCTGGCTGCCCGCGAGCGCCGACGCCGGGCGCGCGGTGGTCGTGCTCACGGAGGCCACCGGCCAGTCGGTGACCGTGGCCGAGGTCACCGTCGAGGGGGTTCGCCTGGCGGTCGGCGGCGAGCGCTGCCCGCCGCCCGAGCGCGCCACGCGGGAGGCCGCGCTGCGCCTGCAGTGCCTCGGTCGGCTGCGCGAAGCCGGCCTCCTGGCGTCGCCGGAGTAGGGCTTCGGGCGCCGAGGGCGAATCCTGTCAGGCGTCCTACAATCGGACATCCGCCGTCATGAGCCACGCCCAGCGCACCAGGCGGCGCCGTCGCGGAAGCGGCGGCCCGCGCAACAAGGCCTTCCTCGCCCTGATGGTGATCGGAATCGTCGTCGTGCTCGCAGGCCTCGGCGGGGTCGGCTACGTCGTCTCGATCGCGTCGTCGTCGCCGCCGCTGTCGTCGCTCAAGCCGAAGGCGACGGGCGACAACACGCGCGTGTTCGCGGCCGACGGCCGGCCGCTCGGCTTCATCCAGGCCGACGAGCTGCACCTGCCGCTGCGCTCCGAGGACATCCCGCAGGTCGTGAAGGACGCGACGGTCGCGATCGAGGACGAGCGCTTCTACAAGCACAAGGGCGTCGACTACGAGGGCGTCGTGCGCGCGGCCTTCAAGAACGTGACCTCGCGCAAGACGGTGCAGGGCGGCTCCACCATCACGATGCAGCTGGTCCGCTCGCTCTACATCTCCAACGAGCAGACCTATACGCGCAAGATCCGCGAGGCGAAGCTGGCCGAGGAGCTCGAGCAGGAGCGCTCCAAGGCGTGGATCCTCGAGAAGTACCTGGACTCGATCCCGTACGGCACCGTCGGCGGTCAGTCGGCGATCGGCATCAAGGCCGCCGCGAAGATCTACTTCTCCAAGGACCTCCGCGACCTCAACCTCAACCAGGCGGCGCTGCTCGCCGGCCTGCCCCAGGCGCCGTCGACCTACTCCCCGACCCGCAGCAAGAACGCCGCCAAGCTGCGCCGCAACGCGGTGCTGCGCAAGATGGCCGAGCTGGGCATGATCAGCCCGGCCAAGGCCGAGCGCACGATCGCCAAGCCGCTGCGCATCAAGCTCTCGCAGTACTTCTCCAAGCGCCGCGAGGAGTACTTCTTCGACTACGTCAAGGACCAGCTGTTCCGCGAGTACGGCGCGCAGACGGTGCGCGCAGGCGGGATGAAGGTCTACACGACGATCGACCTCGAAAAGCAGGAGGAGGCGCGCTCCACGATCGCCGACCACCTGGCCGGCATCGGTCCGTCGTCGGCGATCGTCACGCTCGATCCCCGCAACGGCGACATCGAGGCGATGGCCTCGTCGGGCGACTACGGGGAGTCGAACTTCAACCTCGCGGCGCAGGGCCACCGCCGGCCGGGCTCGACGTTCAAGGTGATGGCGCTGATGACCGCGCTGCGGCGCGGCGTCGATCCCGACTCGACCCACTACGTGTCGAAGTCGCCGACGTTCGTGGACGACCCGGCGTACGGCAAGTTCGAGATCAAGACCTACGGCGGGACGGGCGCGGGGAACCTGAGCCTGCGGCAGGCGACGCTGAAGTCCGACAACTCGGTCTACATCCAGCTCGCCATGGACCTCGGCCCCGACGAGGTCAAGCAGACCGCGCGCGACATGGGCATCACGTCGACGCTCAAGGGCTACCCCGCCGAGACGCTGGGCGGCCTGGAGAACGGCGTCTCCCCGCTGGAGATGGCCACCGCCTACGCCAGCATCGCCTCCGGCGGCTACCGCCTGCGGCCGACGGCGATCAAGAAGATCAAGTTCCCGGACGGCCGCGTCGAGCAGGGCAAGGAGCTGCCGGCCCGCTTCCGCGTCAAGAAGGTGCGGATCTTCGAGGACGGCGTCACCGCGAAGGCGACCGAGATCCTCGAGCAGAACATCCAGGGCGGCACCGGTGGGCACGCGCAGATCGGCTGTCCCGCGGCCGGCAAGACCGGCACGACCGACGACAACACGGACGCCTGGTTCGTCGGCTTCACGCCGCGCCTGGCCACCTCGGTCTGGGTCGGCTACCCGAAGGACGACATCCAGATGAACGGCCTCTACTTCGGCGCCAACGTCGACGGCGGCACGTTCCCGGCCGACATCTGGGGCGACTACATGGGGCGCATCAAGGGCAGCTTCTGCGGCGACTTCGAGCCCCCCGAGACGCCCTTCGCCGCCTCGCCGTTCTACGGCAAGTACTCCGAGTCGGGCGGCTCGCTGACCGGCGGCGAGGACGCCACGACGGAGCCCGACTCCACGCCGGACCCGTCGAGCACCCCGACGCCCGACTCGACCGGGGAGACCGCCCCGGACGCCGGCGGCTTCGATCCCGGCCAGTACGAGGCGCCGCCCCAGCCCGAGCCCGAGACGGCGCCGCCGGCCGAGGACGACGGGACGGCCGCGCCCAACGACGGCGGCGCGGCGGCGCCCGAAGGCTGATCGCGCGAGCCGACGCCCGCGCTGGTATAACCCCCGCCGTCGTTGTCCGCCGCTCCGGCGGACGAGAAGCATGCGGGAAGGCAGTGCCAGGCAGCACCCCTCGCGCATTCGATCCAGCAGTGAGGAGGTGTTGTATGGCAACTGGTGTCGTCAAGTGGTTCAGCGACGAGAAGGGCTTCGGCTTCATCACCCCCGACGACGGGGGGAAGGATGCGTT
>JBPCNM010000092.1:0-4683 GCA_051001255.1 Solirubrobacteraceae bacterium | reverse complement strand
GTACTCGGCCGGCTCGCGACCCGTCGCGACGAAGCCCTGCGGGCAGTAGGGCGCCACGTCGACGAAGTCCCCCTCCCCTACCTCGAACCGCTCGCCGTCGAGGAAGTACACGCCGGCGCCGGCCGTCATGTAGAGGCCGTGCTCCTCGTCGTGGACCTCGATGTTGTCGAGCCCGACGCCGGCGTCGAACGCGAGCAGGCTCACGTTGAAGTCGAACGTCGGGTCGCCGGGCGCAAGCAGCTCGCGGCGGCGGAAGCCCGGCACGGGGGTGTCGGCGAACGGCTCGTCGTCGCGGTGTCCGCTGAGCAGTCCGGGCGCGTCCAGACCCGGCCACGGCTCGTAGCGGCGCTTGATCATCAGCAACCGCGCGGGCTGCTCGCCGGCCAGCAGCGCGAACGACGCGGGGGCGGGCAGGTAGGCGAAGCCGCCGGCGCCCAGCCCCAGCTCGGCGCCGTCGACGACCGCGGACGGCGCGCCGTCCAGCGCGTACAGGAACGTCTCGTAGCCGGGGGCGACGGGCGCGGTGGTGCCGCCGCCGGCCGGGAGCGCGATCAGGTACTGGCCGATCCGCGCCGGGGAGAAGCGCGGCGTGACGAGCTTGACCACGGTCGCGTCGCCGAGGTTCGGCAGCCGGCTCGGGTAGTGGTTCGCCGGCGTGACCAGCGTGAACGACGTGCGCCGCGCGCCGCGGGATGCCGTCATCGCGCGACGCTCCACTCGGCCATCCGCGCGCTCTGGCGCCGGAGATCGGCGGCGAGCGTCACCGGATCTGCGGTGCGCAGCTCGCCGTCCTGCACGACGACCTCGCCGCCGACCAGCAGCAGGTCGACGGCGCGCGTGGGGCCGAACGCGAGCGCCGCGACCGGGTCGGCGATGCCGGCGTAGCCCGCCTCGTCGAGGTCCCACAGCGCCACGTCGGCCAGCGCCCCGACGCTCAGGTGCCCGAGCTCGTCGTCGCGCCCGAGGCAGCGGGCGCCGTGCCGCGTGGCCATCTCCAGCGCGTCCCGGGCGGTCAGCGCGGCGGGCCCGCGGCTCACGCGCGCGAGCATCAGCGCCGCGCGCAGCTCGTCGACCAGCTCGCCGCACTCGTTCGACGCGGCGCCGTCGACGCCGAGGCCGACGGGCGCGCCGGCGGCGAGCAGGTCCGGGACCCGGGCGATGCCCGTGCCGAGGCGGCCGTTGGAGGTCGGGCAGTGCGCGACGCCCGTGCCGCTCGCGCCCATCCGCTGCGCCTCGGCGGCGTCGAGGTGGACGCAGTGGGCGAGCCAGACGTCCTCGCCCAGCCAGCCGAGGTCCTCGACGTACTGGAGCGGCCGCACGCCGAAGTGCTCGAGGCAGAACGCCTCCTCGTCGCCGGTCTCCGCGAGGTGGGTGTGCAGGCGCACCCCGCGCGCGCGGGCGAGCTCGGCGGTCTCGCTCATCAGCTCGCCGGTGACCGTGAACGGGGAGGTGGGGGCGAGCGCGATCCGCACCATCGCTCCCGGCGACGGGTCGTGGAAGCGGTCGATCGCGTCGGCGCTCGCGGCGAGGATCGCGTCGCGGTCCTCGACGACCGCGTCGGGGGGCAGCCCGCCGGCGCTCGCGCCGAGATCCATCGCCCCGCGGCAGGGATGGAAGCGCAGGCCGATCGCCCGCGCCGCCGCGATCTCCACGGCCAGCAGGTCACCGGCGTCGCGCGGGAAGACGTAGTGGTGGTCGGTCGACGTGGTGCAGCCGGAGCGCGCCAGCGCGGCCAGGCCGGCGCGCGCGGCGGCGTCGACCACCGCGTCGTCGATGTGCAGCCACACGGGGTACAGCGCGACGAGCCACTCGAACAGCGTCCCCTGCTGGGCGTAGCCGCGGGTCGCGTGCTGGTAGAGGTGGTGATGGCAGTTGACCAGCCCCGGGGTGGCGAGCTTCCCGCGCCCGTCGATCCGCCGCGCCCCGTCGCACGCCGCCGGGGCGGGGCCGGCGCCGACGGCGGCGATCCGGCCCTCGGCGCAGACGATGTGGCCATCGGCGATCTCGCGCCGCTCGTCTTCGACGGTGGCGATCGCGCAGCCTGCGATGACGGCGACCCGGGCGCTCAGAGCGGCGCAATCTATAGCCTCCGCCCGATCGCGCCGGAGCGCATCGACATCGACACGGTCGACCGCCTCGACCGCGACGCCTTCGTGGCGCGCTTCGGGGGCGCCTTCGAGGCGTCGCCGTGGATCGCCGAGGCGGCGTGGGCCGCGCGCCCGTTCGGCAGCGTCGACGCGCTGCACGCCGCCATGGTGCGGTCGGTCGAGTCCGCGCCGCCCGAGGCCCGCGCCGCGCTCATCCGGGCGCACCCCGACCTGGCCGGCAAGGCGGCGGTCGCCGGCGAGCTGACGGCCGAGTCGGAGCGCGAGCAGGCCGCCGCCGGCCTCGACCGCCTCACGCCTGAGCAGTACGCGCGCCTCACCGGCTTGACCGCGGCCTACCACGATCGCTTCGGCTTCCCGTTCGTCGTGTGCGCGCGCGAGCACACCGCCGACTCGATCATCGCCGCCGCCACGCGCCGCGTCGACGCCGACCCCTCGCAGGAGGAGCGCACCGCCGTGTCCGAGATCGCCAAGATCGCCCGCCTGCGCCTCGCCGACCTGGTGAAGCGGTGACCGGCGCCCGGATCAGCTACGGCAAGCTCGCCGTGCCCGTGCACTGCGTCGGCGTGGCACCGCTGCACGGGCTGCCGGAGATCCCGGAGTCGCCGGTCCGGTCGCTCGACTCCGGCCTGCTCGCGTGCGAGGTGAGCATGGAGGTGCTGGGCCGGCGCTTCCTCGCCGCCTACACGGAGGGCGACAACACCAGCGTCGTCGCCACCGACACGATGAAGAACGTCATCCTGCGCCACGCGCTCGAGCACGACGGGGCGGCGCTCGAGGGGTTCCTCGACGCGCTCGGGCAGCGCTTCCTCGCGACGTACCCGGACATGGAGGGGCTGCGGCTCTCGGCACGCGAGCTGCCGTTCGCGCCGGTGTGCGTCGGTGCGGCGGGCGAGCGCTCGGACCGCCTGTTCTCGCTCGGCGGCGGCGATCACGCGGTCGCCGAGCTCGAGCTCGAGCGGGGTGCGGACGGAGCCGTCGCGCTCGCCGCCCAGCGCAGCGGCCAGGTCGGCCTGCGGCTGCTCAAGACGACCGGCTCGGCGTTCACCCGCTTCGCGCGCGACGACGCCACGACGCTGCCCGAGCGCGCGGACCGCCCGCTGTTCATCGCCCTCGACGTGCACTGGCGCTACGTCGCTCCGGCCGACGCCCTGGCCGGCGACCCGTCGCGCTACGTGGCGCCCGCGCAGGTGCGCGACGTGGTGCAAGCCGTGTTCCACGAGTTCGTCTCGGAGTCGATTCAGCACCTCGTGCACGAGATGGGCCGGCGGCTGCTCGCGTGCTTCCCGTCGGTCTCGGAGTTCGCGTTCGCGGCGGAGAACCACACGCATGACCCGGTGCCGGGCTCCGATCCCGGCGCCGACCGCAGGGCGTACACCGCCGCGTTCCCCGCGTGGGGGCTGATCACGCTGGTGCTCGCGCGATGAGCGGCCGGCTCACGACGCACGTGCTCGACATCGCGCGCGGGCGCCCCGCGGCCGGCGTCGCGATCGAGCTCGTACGGCTGGGTGAGGGCGGGGAGGAGCCGCTGGGCACCGCCGTCACCAACGCCGGCGGCCGCACCGATGCGCCGCTGCTCGAGCCGCTCGAAGCCGGCACCTACGAGCTGCGCTTCGCGGTCGGGGAGTACTTCGCCGCGGGCGGCGAACCGCCGTTCCTCGACGTCGTGCCGGTGCGCTTCGGGGTGAGCGAACCCGCCGCGCACCATCACGTGCCGCTGCTCGTCGCGCCCTGGGCGTACAGCACCTACCGCGGAAGCTAGTGGTCCCTCCGGAACCACTAGTGCCCGGCGAGCAGGTCGTCCGCCGCTGCCGCGAGCTGGCGCGGATCAGCGAGGAGGACGGTCGCCTGACGCGGCGGTTCGCGACGCCCGCGATGGCGCGCGCCAACGCGCTGGTCGGGCGCTGGATGGCCGAGGCGGGGATGGCGGTGCGAGTCGACGCCGCGGGCAACCTCGTCGGCCACCTGCCGGGCTCTGAGCCCGGGGCGGGCACGCTGCTGCTCGGCTCGCACCTGGACACGGTGCGCGACGCGGGCGCGTTCGACGGCTCGCTCGGCGTGCTCGCCGCGGTGGCGTGCGTCGCCCGATTGCGCGCCGAGGACGTGACCCTGCCGTTCGCGCTCGACGTGCTCGGCTTCTCCGACGAGGAGGGCCTGCGCTACGGCACCGCCTACCTCGGCAGCCGCGCCGTCGCGGGCACCTTCGATCCCACCGCGCTCGAGCTCTCCGACGAGGATGACGTCACGGTGCGCGACGCGCTGGCGGCTTTCGGGGGCGAGCCCGATGCGCTCGAGTGCGCGTCGCGCCGCGGCGAGCGGCTGCTCGGCTACTGCGAGGTCCACATCGAGCAGGGGCCCGTGCTCGAGCAGCGCGACGCGCCCGTCGCCGTGGTCGGCGCGATCGCCGGCGCCACGCGCGCGGAGGTGCGCTTCACGGGCCGGGCCGGGCACGCCGGGACCGTGCCGATGGAGCTGCGCCGGGACGCAGCCTGCGCGCTGGCCGAGCTCGTGCTCGCCGTGGAGGCCGCCGGGCGCACGGAGCCGGGGCTCGTCGCGACGGTCGGGCGGCTCTCCGCGC
>JBPCNM010000091.1:0-3681 GCA_051001255.1 Solirubrobacteraceae bacterium | reverse complement strand
GTTCGACCCGGAGCTCGTCGCGCTGCTCGACGCGGAGACCCTGCGCGCGCCGCCGAGCGAGCCGGCCGCGCTGGCCGAGGCGGTCGGCGCGCACGAGCCGGGCGAGCGGGTGGTGCTCGCCGACGAGGCGCGCGTGAGCCGCATCGCGCACGCATTCGCCGAGGTGATCGACGCCAAGTCGCCCGCCGCCGCGGGGCATTCGCACCGCGTCGCCGCGCTCGCCGGCGCGGCCGCGGAACGGCTCGGCCTGGCACCGGACCGCGACCTGCTCCGGGCCGCGCTGCTGCACGACACCGGCAAGCTCGCGCTGTCGAACCGGATCCTCGACAAGCCGGGACCGCTGACCGCGCGCGAGTGGCAGGCGGTGCGCGCGCATCCGCTCCACACCGAGGAGCTGCTGCGCCGGATCGCGCCGCTGCGGCGGGTGGCGGCGGTCGCCGCGGCGCACCACGAGCGCCTGGACGGGAGCGGGTACCCGCATGGGCTGGGCGGCGACGAGCTGTCGCTCCCGGCGCGGGTGCTGGCCGTCGCCGACGTCTACGAGGCGCTCACCGCCGCCCGCCCCTACCGCGCCGCCGCCACGCACGCGGACGCCGTCACGGTCCTGCGCCACGAGGCGCGCGCGGGCCGGCTGGACGGCGACTGCGTGGCGGCGCTGGCAGAGTTCGCGTCCGACCCGCAGCACGAGCACGGCGCGCCCTCCGTCGGCTGACTCAGGCCGGCGCGGGCTGCGCCCGCCGGCGCAGCGGGTCGCACAGGTCCGGGCGCTCGGGGTCGTCGAGGCCCTTCCGCAGGGCCGCGAAGGCGGCGCCGCCGAGCACGAGCGGCAGCCAGAAGAGGATCGCCCGGTAGGCGAGCACGGCCGCGGCGGTCGCCGCCGCGGGCAGCCCGTAGACGATCAGCGCGCCGATCAGGCCGCCGTCGATCCCGCCGATGCCGCCCGGGATCGGGAGCAGCCCGCCGAGCTGGCCGAGCAGGTAGCCCATCAGCACGAGCGTCAGCGCCGGCGACTCCCCGAACGCGCGGAAGCACGCCCACACGACCGCATTGTCGAACGCCCAGTAGCCGACCGAGCCGGCGATCACGCGCCAGTCGCGACGGCGCAGCACCCGCCCCGCCTCGCGCACGCCGCCGTCGAGCGCGGCGGCCGCCGCGCTGATCCAGCGGCGGCGCGGCGCGTCCTCATTCGCGGCCGGCCGCCGGGCGGCCAGCCGCGGGACGAGCGGGATGGCGCCGATCGTCAGCATCGCCAGTGCGGCCGGGAGCAGCGTCAGCAGCGGCGTGTGGTGCGGGCCGACCCCGAGCCACATCACGATGCCGACGACCGCGACGGCGGCGAAGTTCACGCCGCTCTTGAGCACGAAGAACGCGACCGTCCGGCGCGCGATGTCCTGTGCCGGCATCCCGCCCTTGCGCAGCGCCCACGCCCCGAGCGCGAGGCCGCCCGCGCCGCTCGCCGGCACGAGCGAGCCGACCGCGAGCTCCGACATCCCCAACTCGTAGCTCGAGCGCCACGACATGCGCGGGCAGAACACGGGCTTGAACATCAGGACGTACGCGAGGCAGGAGAGGAGCTCCAGCGCGATCGCTACCGCCAGCCAGCCGGGCCGTGCCTCGGTGAGCCGCTCGCGCACCTGACCGAGCCCCGGTGCCAGCCAGGCGACCAGCGCGACCAGGGCGAGCAGGCCGATCACCTGCAGCGCGCGGCGGCGCAGACGGCGGCCGTCCAGCTCGCCCGGCAGCGGCTCGGGCGGCGGGATGTACTCGACCTCGACGTGCTGCGACGGCATCTGCCGTCGACAGTAGCGGAATAGGGATTCCGCTTATGGCGCGGCGGCCAGCACGCGGCGTAGGCGCGCCGGCACGCGGAGGTGGTGCAGGCGCGGCTCAGGCGCCTGGACGGCCGGCGACAGCCGCTCCTGGCCGACGACCGCTCGCGCGGCGAGCACCACGTGCGGGTCCAGCCGCACCCCGGCGGCGCCCTCGAGGTGCGTGAGCGCCTCGTGGTGGCCGAGCCGCGGGCTGCCCTGCGCGGTGAGCGCGGCCCAGGTCCGGGCGACGGCGGCGATACGCGCGGAGCGCGGGATGATCCGGCCCGGCACCCCGGCCGGCCCGCCGGCGCCGTTCCACCACTCCGTCACGTGGCCGGCGGCGCAGGAGACCTCGCTCGGGTCCACGACCGTGTGGCTGAGATGCTCGCCCGGGTCGCCGCTGACGTCGCGGGCGTGGGCGAGGCGGACAACCGCGTCGAGCTCCCGCCGCTCGGCGCGGCCAAGACCCAGGTGCATCGCCATTGCGCCGGCGTAGCGGCGCGTCGCGGTCAGCGGGTCGAGCAGGACGACGGGACGCGTCCGCGCCGCGTGCGTGAGCGCGCTCTGGGGCAGCACCGCCACGACGGCGAAGAGCATCAGCGCCAGCAGGTCGAGCGTCGGGAACGCCACCACCGTCACGGCGCCGAGAACGACCATGACGCCCGCAGCGAGCCGCATGTTTTGCAGGGCCTCGACCATCCCGCGCCACGGCACGTCCAACCACACCGTGCCCCAGACCGCAGGGGCGATTGCCCAGCCGACGTAGAAGAGGACCGCACCGGCTGCCAGCAGACCCAGGCCCTCCGCGGGACCGCCGGCGTGCGCGGCGAGCTCCAGCACGACGGCGGCGAGCACGGCCTGCCAGCCGGTCGACGCGAAGTTGCCGAGCGTCCCGACCCGCAAGAAGCGCTCACGCTTCGCGAGGCTGTTGGCGAGCGCGGGCGCGAGGTAGACCCCCAGCGCGGGAAGCGGGCCTGCCAGCGAGACGCAGATGAGCATCAGCGCGATCGTGGCGTCGAAGCGGACCCCGCTGGGCAACGGCACCTCGCTGCGATCGGCCAGGACGGCAAGCACGTAGAGCGTCATCAGGAGGAGGGGATCGCCCCACTGAGAAGCCGGCACCAGGTACAGGAACGCCGGAATGAGCGCCAGCGTGAGCACGCACCATCCGGCGACGCTCAAACGCCGACGAGTTTCCGGCCGCGTGTCGATCGCGATCCGCGGCGTCACGGTCGGGTGTTCGGCACGCAGCCGCGAGTTCTTGACTTTCCTAGCACCCACTACGGGCGTACGTTAGATCTTCCAGCCCATGACTGCACCCCCTTTAGATGTCGCCAGGCCAATAACGGACGAACAATCTGGTCCGCACGGTATCGGTGCCGCTCCGGACTGCGAAATCGGACTTCTCGACCGTTTGCGGGGAATTCTCCGCGCGCCAGACGCGTATTGGTCCGACGCGGGACGCATGGACGCAGGTTCCGGGCGCACGGGACTCGCATCAGCCCGCGCGCACGCGAAACGCCAGCTCGTCCTCGTAGCACCAGTACCAGTCCTCACCCGGCTCGAGCGAGCGGATGATCGGGTGGCCCGTCGCGTCGTGGTGGCGGGTCGCGTGGCGGTTGGGCGAGTCGTCGCAGCAGCCGACCGCGCCGCATTGCGCGCAGCGGCGCAGGTGCATCCAGCGGTCGCCGGCGGCCAGGCACTCGGGGCAGCCCTCGACCCCCCCGCGCCCCTCGGTGTGGTGAACGGTGTCGAGATGGATGCAGGTGGCGGCCATCTAGATCGCCGTCGTCTCGAGCTCGAGGAAGTCGGCGACCTCGGCGTCCCAGCGGCGCGAGACGAAGCCGGCGTGGTCGGGGTGCTCCTGATA
>JBPCNM010000090.1:0-4608 GCA_051001255.1 Solirubrobacteraceae bacterium | reverse complement strand
GAATTCGTCTTGGCTGGATTTCTGGACTGGCGTGGAGAGCACCAGGCCCTCTTGTTTTCCCCGTTTGGGGGTGTGGGAGCCGAATTGCTCGTCGACGAGCACGCCGGTGGCGGCGGCGTCGACGCCGCGCTTCACGGAGAGCTCCATGCCCTCGAAGATCAGCCGCTTGCCGTCCGCGATCTTCTCGGTCTGCTCGGGCGTCGGATCGCCCTCGATCCCGAACATCTTCTTCTGGAACGACCCCCGGTGGTCGAAGGCCAGGATGTACAGCTTGCCGTCATAGCCGAGTGCCATGAGATCGGTTCTCCTCGCGTAGTAAGTGCCTCGCGCCAAGTATGACCCGGTTACCCTCCCGACGACGTGAAGCCGAACTTCAGCGGCCCGAGCTACACGATCGGGATCGAGGAGGAGCTCATGATCCTCGATCCGGACTCCTTCGCCCTCGCGAACGCGATCGACGTGCTGCTCGAGGAGTGCGACGACGCCGAGCACGTCAAGCCCGAGCTGCTCGAGTCCGTGGTGGAGATCGCCACGCCGCCGGCCGCCGACGCTCGCGCCGCAGGCGAGCACCTGCGCGCCCTGCGCGCCAAGGTGTGCGCCGCCGCCGAGCGGCGCGGGCTGCGCGTCGGCTCGGCGGGCACGCACCCGTTCGCGATGTGGGAGGACCAGCGCGTGGTCGCCCAGGAGCGCTACCGCGAGCTCGTGTCCGAGCTGCGCTTCGTGGCGCGCCAGGAGATCATCTTCGGCCTGCACGTCCACGTCGGGATCGACGACGCCGAGAAGGCGATCCACGTCGCGAACGGCATGCGCATGCACGTGCCGCTGCTGCTGGCCCTGTCGGCCAACTCGCCGTTCTGGCGCGCCCAGCCCACTGGGCTGGCGTCGGCGCGGATGCCGATCTTCCGTGGGTTCCCCCGCGTCGGCGTGCCGCCCGCCTACGACGGATGGACGGACTTCGAGGCGCGCATCGCGTTCATGACCGACGCCGGTGTGATCGATGACTACACCTGGATGTGGTACGACGTTCGCCCGCACCCGAACTTCGGGACGGTGGAGATCCGCGCGATGGACGGCCAGACCCGCGTGGAGCACACGCTCGGGCTGGCGGCGCTGACCCAGGCGATGGTGCGCGAGCTCGGCGAGGGCTTCGACGCGGGCCTGCAGGTCAGCCATCCCGCCGACGAGATCGTCGACGCGAACCGCTGGCTGGCGGCCCGCCACGGGCTCGACGGCGAGCTGGTCGACCTGCCTCACACCGCCCGGGTCGCGACGCGGGAGCTGGCTCGCCGCTTGCTCGAGCGGTTGGAGCCGCATGCGCAGGATCTCGGCTCGGCCACCGAGCTGGAGGCCGTGCGCGACCTGATCGAGCGCGGCAACGGCGCTCACCGCCAGCAGGTCGTCTACGAGGCCAACCACGATTTCACCGAGGTCGTCAGCGAGATCGTCAGGGCGACCGCGGGCGACGCGTAGAATCGATCGTCCATGGCAAGCGGGCCGGATCTGTTCGTCGTCTGCAAGAGCTGCGGCTCCGAGGTGTCCCCGTACATCACGGAGTGCCCGTACTGCGGTACGCGGTTGCGCAAGCGGGCGCCGAAGCTCGAGCGCGGCGGCACGCCCAAGCCGCCGCGCAAGCCGCGCCCGCGGCTGGCGCCGCTGCGCTCCGGCGAGATCCCGGGCATCCGCCCGGAGCGGCGGCCCTACGTCACGATCGCGCTAGTCGCCGTCGCGGTGCTGGTATCGCTGCTCGGGCGCGCGGGGGTCACGGCGGCGGTCGTGGACCTGATCCTGCTCGGGCCGCTCGACGGCGAGTGGTGGCGGCCGCTGACGACCCAGTTCGTCTACGGCTCCACCGGCTACGAGGTCGCCGCGCTGGCCGCGATCGTGCTGTTCGGGACGCTGCTCGAGCGCCGCCACGGCTGGTGGGCGCCGCTGGCGGTGTTCCTGATCGGCGGCGGCGCCGGCATGCTGCTGGTCGTCGGCGTCGACGAGGGCAGCCTCGCCGTGGGCGGCAACGGGGCCGCGCTCGCCCTGCTCGCCGCGTGGGCGATGCGCGACGTGCTCGGCCGGCGCCAAGGCCGCGAGGACGAGTCCGACCTGCTCGGCGTGCTGGTGATCGTGGCGCTGCTCGTGCTGCTCCCCGTGGCCAGCCAGGAAGCCCACGCCATGGCCGGCCTAGGCGGCGGCGTGGCCGGGATCCTCATGGGCCTCGGCCTCGCGCGCCTGCGCGCATGACCGCCCGCCGCGGCTACACCGGCGCCGAGGTCGAGGCGGCCATCCAGGCGCTGTCGGATCCCGACCGCCTGGAGGAGGCCCAGCGCATGGTGAGCGCCAACGCGCCGGGCATCCAGCGCATCCTCAACGAGGCGCTGCAGGCCGCGGACTGGTTCGGCTCCGCCCACCAGGCCGCGGTCCTCGAGGCCGCGGGCAAGCCGGAAGTCGACGTGCGCGTGAACGCCGTGCGGACCCTGATCGCGGAGGAGACCGGCGTTTCGATGCTGATCGGCGTCGCCGTCGGGTACGAGCTTGCGCACGAACTGATGCGACAGGAGGACTGACCAGATGGACATCCGTTACCTGGGCCAGTCGGCGGTCGAGCTGACCGACGGCGACGCGAGGATCCTCGTGGATCCCTTTCTCACCGGCAACCCGAAGGCCACGGTCTCGGCGGACGAGCTCGAGCCGACGCACATCCTGCTCACGCACGGGCACGCCGACCACTACGGCGATGCCGTCTCGCTCTCCAAGCGCACGGGGGCGCCGGTGCTGGCGCTGGTCGAGATCGCCAACGAGCTGGCCGAGCAGGGCGTCGAGACGTTCGATCCCAACCTCGGCGGCACCGTGCAGTTCGAGTGGGGCTGGGTCAAGCTCGTGCCCGCATGGCATTCCTCGACGACGCCGAACGGGACCGTCAGTCCGGCCGCCGGCCTGCTGATCATGGTCGGCGAGACGCTCGTGTATCACCTCGGGGACACCGCGCTGTTCTCCGACCTCAAGCTGATCGCGCAGCGCGGCGACCACGTCGACGTGGCGTTCGTGCCGATCGGCGGCCACTACACGATGGATCGCCTCGACGCGGTGACCGCGTGCGAGTGGATCGGCGCCGACGCGGTGATCCCCGTCCACTACGACACGTTCCCGCCGATCGAGACCGACGCGCAGGCGTTCAAGCGCGACGTCGAGAACGCAACCGAGAGCAAGGTCGTCGTCTTGGCCCCGGGCGAGACGCACACCGTCCGGTGATCCACGCGATCGTCCTGATCGAGGCCGAGCGCGGCGCGATGGCCGACCTCGGCGGCGCGCTGGCGGACGTCCACGGCGTCGCGGAGGCCTGGTCGGTGACCGGCGAGTGGGACTTCGTGGCGATGCTGCGCGTGCGCAGCGCCGAGGAGATCGCCGAGGTGGTCGCCGGCCGCATCGCGCAGGTTCCGGGATCAGGCGCACGCAGACGATGGTCGCGTTCGAGGTGTTCTCGAAGCACGACCTAGAGGCGCTGTTCAGCATCGGGAGTTAGGTTTCGCCTGCCAGGCGAGCCGCTCGTCCCTCGCGCTCGCCTTCGGCGACGTTACGTTTGCCAGGCGAGCCGCTCGTCCCTCGCGCTCGCCTTCGGCGACGTTACGTTTGCCAGGCGAGCCGCTCGTCCCTCGCGCTCGCCTTCGGCGACGTTACCTTGCCAGCCCCGTGCGAACCACAGCGCGCGGTCGTGCCAGTCGTGCGCCATCAGCAGGCCGCCGGCGGCGACCACGCCCGTGAAGGCGGGCACGCGCAGCGCCATCAGGCCGAGCATGCCCGCGCCGGCCAGCAGCGCGCCCGTGGCACCGTGATGGCAGCGCTGACCCCGGATCCAGAGGCGGCGCTGGATCGCGTCGTAGTGGAGCGGCTTGCGGATGAGCTCGGGCGGCATCGTGCGCGATGTCCTGACCCCCCGGTTATCGGCAGTACCGCCCGAAGGTCGAGTCACTAGGCTGCCGCGCGTGACCGGGCCGATCGACTTCGACCAGTTCCTCGCCGTCGACATGCGCGTCGGGCGCGTGACGGCGGTCGACGAGTTCCCCGAGGCGCGCAAGCCCGCGTGGAAGCTCACGATCGACTTCGGTCCCGAGCTGGGCGTCATGCGCTCCTCCGCCCAGGTGACGAACTACGCGCGCGAGGAGCTCGAGGGCCGCCTGGTGGTCGCGGTCGTCAACTTCCCGCCGCGCCAGATCGGCCCGTTCATCTCGCAGGTGCTCTGCCTCGGCGCGAGCGACGAGGAGGGCCGCATCATCCTGCTCGAGCCGCGCTCAGACGTGCCGCTCGGCGCGCGGATCCACTAGCGCGGGCGACACCCGTCTACGGGGTGAAGCGCGGGCGACACCCGTCTACGGGGTCGGCGCGGGGGTGGCCGTCGGCGCAGGGGTGGCCGTTGGCGCCGGCGTGACGGACGGAACCGGAGTGACGGACGGCGCGGGCGTCGTCGGCAGCTGTGGCTCCGAACCCGTGGACGTGGGCGCCTCGCCGGCGGCGGGCTCGGCGGGCAGGACGATCGTGTCACCCCCGGGCTGCTCGACCTCCACCGAGGGAACCGGGGCCGCCGCGACGGGGGCGGGCGCCGCCGTCGGCGCGGGCGTGACC
>JBPCNM010000089.1:0-3939 GCA_051001255.1 Solirubrobacteraceae bacterium | reverse complement strand
TCACCGTCAGCGCGTCCTGGGCGGCGTCCTCGCGGTCCTGAGCGGCGCGGTAGACGGCGTAGTCCTCACCCGCCCCGGTGCGGCGCCACGCGCAGTAGGCATGCTCGGCCTCCTCGTGTGCGTCGCTCCACGCGTCGTACACCGCGTTGAACGCCGGCCCGAGCGACGCGGCGCGCCGCAGGACCAGCTCGCGCGTGTCGGCGACCTGGTCGAGCAGTGCTCTCAGCTCGGTGATGCTCATCTCTACTCCTACTACGCGCAAGATGCGCTTCCGGTTGCACGCCGATCCTCCCCTTGCGCACCGGGTTCGAAGCACGTCGCCGGCGAGCTTCATACGGAGCTAACGCTCCGGCGTGCCCGGCCGGTCGGAGCGCTCGCGGCGCTCGCGCAAGCGGGCGGCCACGAGCATCCCGACCAGGACGAGCAGCGGCGCGAGGTAGGCGAGCTGCGCGAGCCAGTGCCCGGCGTGGGCGAACGGCGCGCCGGTCATCCGTTCGCCGCCGACAGCAGCCACAGGCCGAGCGAGGTGAAGCAGACCATCATCGCCAGCATGACGAGTTGGGAGCGCGTCGCGTCGCGGTGGCTCCCGTACAGGACGAGCGCGCGGTCGTGGGCGAGCACGAGTGCGGCGACGTGGCCCAGCACGAGTGCTGCGACCTGGACGTACCAGATCGCCGTGGTCGAGACGACGCCGTAGTCGATCCCGGCGCCGGCGGTGCCGAGCAGGTCGCTCCCGTCCCCGAGCGGGTCAGACGCGAGCCGCGCGAGGTCCTGGCCGTTGTAGGCCAGCAGCGAGAAGTAGTGGGCGACGACGTACGCCGCGAGGATCGGGATCAGCGAGTGCGCCAGCCGCGGACCGGGGCGCCGCGGCATGCCGGCGACGGCGAGCGCCCAGATCGCCGCCACGAGCCCGACCGCGACGAGCAGGCCGACCGTGAAGCCGAGCTCGAGCGCGCTGGAGATCCCGAAGCCCAGGCCGGTGAAGAAGTCCTGCAGGCGCGGGAGCAGGTCGTTGAACAGCGGGCCCTCACTGGCGCCGTCGAACGCGGTCACGCCGATGCCCGCGACCAGCACCGCGGTCGTGCCGGCATGACCGTCGACGCGGCCGGCACCGACCACGGGCGGGCGGGCGAACAGCACGCCGTCACGGCGCTCGACCGGCGCGAGCGCCGCGAACAGCCCGAAGTAGACGCCCAACGGGTCGGCGTTGCGGGTCCAGGCCTCGACGCCGTAGAGGCTCATCCCGACGAGCATGACCACGACGTAGGCCAGCATCAGCACGGCGAGCGGGGCGGGCTCGCGCGCGGTGGCCCAGCACAGCTCGCAGATGCCGAATCCGAGCACGCCCGCGGCCGCGGGCCAGCGGCCGAGCCGCTCCGGGTACGCGAGCGGCGCCGGCAGGTCGTCGCCCCCGATGTGCCCGGCGAGCCGGCCCGCGCCGCGGCCGATCGCCCGCCAGGGGCTCAGCAGCCGCCAGACGTCGCCCAGCAGCAGCGACGCGAACGGGACGCCGACCCAGACGGCGACGTACACCATCGTCGGCGCCAGGTTGTCGCGCTCGTTCTCCGTGCCCGCCAGCCCGGCGTACGCGCTCGTCGCGAGCAGGAGGACGCCGAGCGTCCCGAGCACGGCGTCCACCGCGGCCGGCAGACGCATGAGCCGGCGCTCGGGCCACTCCTGCAGCCGCGGCGTCGACCACAGCGTGGCGAGCGCCGCGAACGACAGCACGAGGACCGCGGCGGCCGCCCCCCCGAACAGCGCCTCGGGGATCGGCAGGTCGGCGCGGCCGGCTAGGCCGTGGGCGAACACGAGCACGGCGGACGAGTCTAGAAACGGCGACGGCCCCGCAGCGGGGGCCGTCGCGTCCTTCAGTGGCGCTCGCCCGCTACTTCTTGCAGTCGACGACCGACTCGCGCTGCTCCGGCGCCGGAACCGCCACGCCGTCGGCCCGCACCGCGAAGGTCAGCTTGCCGGCGAACTCCCACTCCCTGCCCTTGCAGCCGGTGCTGGAGACGATGTACCGCCTCTTCCCGGCCTTGCCGCTGAACGTCTGGTCGAGCCCCGTCAGCGTCGCGTCGACGCCGAGCACGGGCTGGCGCAACTCCCTCGGGATCGTGATCGAGAGCCTGCGGCCCTTGCTCGTGATCTCGCCCTTCACGACGCTCTGCAGCTGGCCGCCCTGCTGGGAGAGGTAGAACAGGAACGTGTCGGCGTCCTCGACGAACGGGTAGACGTCGAAGTTCAGCGGCGCGCCCGCGGCGCCGACCCGGGCGTTCGCGGTGCCCTTGGGGCCGGCCTTCGAGCGCGAGCAGGCGGAGATGCCGCCGGCGATCAGCTCGTCCGCGTCGCACTTCCTGAAGCCCTTGCCCGAGAACTTCGTACCAGCGGGCATCAGCACGTCGATGACCTCGACGGTGGTGCCCGGCTTGTCGACCTTGTAGTTGAAGCTCAGCTTCGTGTTCTTCGGCTTCTTCTTCGTGCCGGCGTTGGACGGGGTCGCCTTCACCGTCAGCGTGCCCTCGGCGTCGTTGGGGTCGGCGATGGCGCCGGCGGCGAGAGCGAGCGTGGCGGACACGGCGATCGCGCCCGTGAGCAGCTTGCGCAAGGTGGGTTCTCCTCCTGGGGAAAATGAAATCGGGCGTTCAGCCCGTGACTGCGAATACAACACCGCAGGGGCCAGAAGTTGCGCTGACTCGACGAATAGCCCCCTCGGCCGCTGCTAGCTTCGACGCGATGCGGGCGCCGGAGCACGCCATCCCCGCCCCGCCCTTCCCGGGCGAGCTGACGTGGGTCAACGTAGCGCCGCTGCGGATGGACAAGCAGCGCGGGCGCCCGGTGCTGATCGAGTTCTGGGACTTCTGCCGCGTGAACTCGCTGCGGACGATGCCCTACCTCAAGGCCTGGCACGAGCGCTACACGGACGCCGGCCTGCGCGTGATCGGCGTGCACACCGGCGGGTTCCTCCCGGCGCGCGAGACCGCGAACGTCGTCGCCGCGGTGCGGTGCCTCGGCGTCGAGTACCCCGTGGTGGTCGACGAGCGGCTGGAGATCTGGGACTTCTACGGCAACGAGGGCTGGCCGGCCCGCTACCTGTGGGACCGGCAGGGCGCGCTGCACTCGCTGCACTACGGCGAGGGCGCCTACCAGGAGACCGAGCGCGAGATCCAGGCGCTGCTCGGCGTCGAGCGAGAGCTGCTGGCGCCGCTGCGCCCCGAGGATGCCGCGGACGTGCTGCTCCCCGCTCAGACCGCCGACCAGCCCGGCGCCTACTCGGGCCCGTACGAGGCCGGCGGCGCCTGGGCGGTGCTCGACGGCGAGGGCGAGGTGACCGCGAACGGGCGGACGTTCGCCGTCGCTGCGCCCGGGTGCTTCGCGCTCCTCGAGCACCCCCACCACACCGCGGGCGTGCTCGAGCTGCGCGTGGGCGAGGGCGTCTGGAGCCACGCCACGTGCTTCACCCCGGGGGTCGCAGCTCCCGGTGACCGCGGTCGCCCAGCAGCCGGATGAGGCGCGGCGGGCCGTCGTCCTCCACCAGTGCGACCGTCCCTGGCCAGTAGGGCGAGGCGTTCGGCGTCGCCGACAGGAAGTGCGGCTGGTAGACCCAGGAGCCCGTGTTGAGGATGCGCGTGCCGGCGGCGGTCATCCACTCCTCCGGGTCGTCGCGCGGCCAGGGGCCGGAGCGGTGCGTGTGGCCGAACAGGACGTGTGGCGCGACGACGCCCAAGCGGCGCAGGACCTCGCGGATCCCGCGCAGGCCGCCGCGCCGCAGCGCCGCGGCGGAGAGGTCGCGGTCGACCGGTCCCAGCCCGAGCGCGTTGAGCGCGGCCACGGCGGCGACGTAGCCCGTGCCCAGGGCCGCCGCGCGGACGGGATGGCGGGCGCGGCCGTCCCCCGCCATCGCGACCCACGCGCGCGCCGACGCGCCCGCGCCGGCGCTGA
>JBPCNM010000088.1:0-3738 GCA_051001255.1 Solirubrobacteraceae bacterium | reverse complement strand
GCGCTGATGCGTCGGCCGGACCCGCTAGGTTGCACGCCGCTCCGTGCAACCGACGCGACGACCTCTCACCTGCTCGCTGATCTGCGCGCTCGCCCTCATCGCCGCCGCGCCGGGCAGCGCCCGCGCCGAGGCGCCGACGGCAGCCACGCTGAGCGAGGAGATCCGCACGCTCGTCGACCGGACCGCGAGCCAGTGGGCCGGGATGATGACGCCGGCCGGCGACTTCCAGAACCCGTTTCCGGCCGACCTCGCCCGCGGGCACGGATCGTTCGTGCCGCCGATGCTCGCCTTCGCCCTGCACCGCGCCGGGCAGCGCACCGGCAACCCGGCGCTCGTCGCGGCCGCCGAGCGCGCCTGGCCGCGCGCCGTCGACCCGGTCCGCGCCAGCGCGTTCGACATGGTCGGCGCGGCGTACGCCTATCGCCACCTCGCCCTGTCGGACGGCCGGCGCGCGCAGCTGGCCGCGTACATGAGCCGCTACGGGATCCCCCAGAGCGGCTACAGCTGCCTCGTCGTCCCGTCCTGCTACGGCAACCTCCGGCTCGTCGACGCGCTGGCGGTGCTCTCGATCACCGCCGCCGGGGTGAGCTCACCTGACCCGGCGGCGCGGCTCGGCGACCCGGCCGGCGCGCGCGCCTTCGCGCTCTGGATGATCAACGAGCGCGTCGGGCAGATCGTCGACCACCGCGTCCGCGTGCGCGTCGGCGGCGCGCGCCTGCGCGGCTCCTACCTCTCCGACCCGGGGATGAACCCGCTGGCCTACCACGCGCTCTCGACGTTCATGCTCTCCGAGGCGGTCACGCAGCTCGGCGTCGAGGCGTCGCGCGCCGCCCGGCGCACGCGCCGGGAGACGCTGGACACGCTCGCCGCGCTGGTCGCGCCGGACGGCGACATGACCTACCTCGGCCGCGGCCAGGGCCAGGCCTGGGTGCCGGGCATCGTCGCCGGCGCGCTCGCCAACGGCGCCCGCGACACCGCGGCAAGAGACCCCGCGCGGGCCGCCCGCTACCTCGCGGCGGCGCGGCGGGCGGTGAAGCGGCTCGCGCGGCTGCACGCGAGCCCGCGAGGCCTGCAGCTCGTCCCCGGCGCCGCCGCGCGGACCACGGCGGACGGGATCGACGGCTATGCGCACACCGTCGCGTACAACGGGCTGGCGATGTTCGGCCTCCCCGCCGCCCTGGACGCGCTCGCCGCGATCCCCGCGGCGCCGATCGGCGCGCTGCCGGCCGAACGGCGTCTCGCGCTGCGCGATCCGGCCGCCAGCGGCCTCGGGGTGATCTCCAACGGCCGCGTCTGGCTGGCGGTGCACCGGAAGACGACGATCGTCCGCGACCTGCGCTTCGACGCCGGCCTGCTCGCGCTCAAGCGGCGGACCGCGGCGGGCTGGACCGACCTGCTGGCGCCCCGGCCCCTGGCCGTGCTTGCGCCCAACACCGGCGGGCCGGCGCTGGCGCACCGCGGCCGCCTGCTCACGCCCAGCGGGTACGCGATCCGCACGCGCGGCGCGACCGTCACGGTCGACGGCGGCTATCGCGCAAACGACCGCTGGGTGCGCCGGATGCGCTTCCGCTGGCGGCTCACGCGCACCGGCGCGCGGCTCAGCGTCAGCGGCGCACGGCGCGGCGACCGCTTCCGGATGCTCGCGTTCACACCCGCGGGCTCCGGCGGCCGCGGGCCCCACGCCCTGCTCGCGGCGCGCGCGCTGTGGACGTTCGATCGGCGCATCCGGGGCGACCGGCTGCGGGGCTACCATTCCAGCCCCGTCGAGCGGCTGGACGGCCTGGAGGCCTGGCTCAGCGCCCCGGAGTCCGGCCGGTTCGGCGTGACGATCAGCGGTTGAGTCGGCTCTCGGACCTCCCAGGCCTCGAGCGCTCATCACTTCGTCCCGCGCCGCCGATCACACGAGGGTCCGGCCCGCGACCACGGAATGCCCTTCACCCTCGTGCTCTCCCTCCGCCGCATCCCCCGTCCCGTCCTCGCGCTCGTGCTCGTCCTGACGGCCTGGCTGGCCGTCCCGGCCGCCGCGCACGCGTTCACCATCGGCATGAGCGACCAGAAGGTCGGCATGTGGGAGGACCCGCGCTTCCAGCGACTGGGCGTCAAGCAGGTCCGCCTGATGGTCTCCTACGACTCGGTCCTCGCCGGCGACTTCTCACGCTATGACCACTGGATGACCGCCGCCGCGCTCCGCGACGCCGACGTGCTGCTGACCATCCAGCACCATTCGCGCGTGCCATCGCGTCTGCCCTCGAACGCGCAGTACCGCCGCGTCGTGCGGATCCTGGTCAAGCGCTACCCCTGGGTGAAGACGATGTCGGCCTGGAACGAGGCCAACCACCACACGCAGCCGACGTACACCCGCCCCCGCCGGGCGGCGCAGTACTACAACATCATGCGCAGAGAATGCAGGGGCTGCCAGGTCGTCGCGGCCGATGTGCTCGACGCCAAGAACATGCTCCCCTGGCTCGCCACGTTCAAGCGCTACGCCAAGAACCCGCGCATCTGGGGCTTGCACAGCTACGGCGACACCAACCGCTTCCGCCCGTTCCGCTACACCTCGACGCGTCAACTGCTCGACGCCGTCAAGGGCGAGGTCTGGCTCACCGAGACGGGCGGGATCGTGCGCTTCGGCAGCGGCTTCCGCGGCGGCCGTACCGGCGAGGCGCGCGCGGCCAAGGCCGTCAAGCGCACGTTCCAGCTCGCGCGCATGAGCGGCCGTGTCAGGCGCGTCTACCTCTACCACTGGAACGCGGACCCGAAGTTCCAGACGTGGGACTCGGCGTTCGTGGCCGCCGACGGCCGGGCGCGGCCGGCGCTCGACGTGCTGCGCAAGGAGATCAACAAGCGGCGCAAGGTCAGCCGCCTGTCCGAGGTCCCGAAGCTGCCGAAGTACCCGAAGAAAAAGCTTCGGCTCTCTTAGACGCGAACGGCCCGCCAGGAGGCGGGCCGCTCGGTACTGCTCGTGAAGCTCTTGACCTAGATCGTCTGCACGTTCGCCGCGTTCGGGCCCTTGGGGCCGCTCTCGGCGTCGTAGCTGACCTTGGCGCCCTCGGCCAGCGACTTGAAGCCGCTGCCCTGGATGGCGGAGTGGTGGACGAAGAGGTCCTTGCCCTGGTCGTCAGGGGTGATGAAGCCGAAGCCCTTCTCGTCGCTGAACCACTTCACGGTTCCGGTTGCCATGTGATGCTCCTCCGGTGGGGTATGCGTGCTGCGAAACGCGGGAGGTGCTGGGCAACAACTGCGGACGCTGGCACTGCTTTGGCCGGACTGATAGCCGGCAGGACGTCACAATGGTAGCGACTAGTCAAGCCGGATCGTCGTCACGGTGCACGCTGGCGGGCGCGAACGCCGGCAGGCACACCGCCATGTAGGTGGCGCCGCCCTCCTCGGGCGAGGAGTAGCGGACCCACTCCCCGCCGCGCACGATCACGGCCTGGCCGGCGCGCACGTCGAGCTTCCCGCCCTCGTGCTCGACGTGCAGGCAGCCGCCGAGGACGAGCGTCCACTCGTCGAACTCGGGGCGCTGGCCGGGTTCGACCCAGCCGCTGGGCGAGGTCATGCGCGCGACGCTCAGCCGCTCCTCACCGGTGTTGACGCGGCCGACGAACTCCTCGATCAGCTTGGGCGGGGTGCCGGCGGCCTCGACGGTCGCCGGGCTCTGGATCAGCTCGGGCATGTAGCCGGCGAGTGTACGCGCCGGCGGCGCGCCAGCACCGCGCCGACCGCGAGGCCGTACGC
>JBPCNM010000087.1:0-2915 GCA_051001255.1 Solirubrobacteraceae bacterium | reverse complement strand
CGGCTTGGGCGAGAGCCGCTTGAGCTCGACCAGCGGGGTGTTGCCGATCGCCTGGACGATGTCGCCGTAGCGGCCGCCGCACGGGCGGTTTGCGAGCCGTTGCGCCATTGCTTCAGGAAAGATAGCGCGGAACCGCCTTGCGTTCGCCCGCTCCCCGCCTACCATCTGCGGACGATGGGGCTCGAATGATCGTTGGGAGGTCGGATGGCGTTGATGGTGAGAGCACTCGTTGCGGCCATCGTGGTGGTGTTCGCTGCCGCGATGCCCGCGTTCGCCGCTGAGCTCACGGTCCGGATCGACGGCGACGCCGTGGTGGGCTCGCAGCTGCGCGCGACGGTCGAACCGACGGGCGACGCGCCCTTCACGTACCAGTGGCTCAGGTGCTCGCGCGACGACGACGAGGACGACGAGGACGATCGCCGCTGCGAGCGGATAGGCGCCAACGCGCCGGACTACACGCCGTCCACGGACGACGTCGGCTCGCGCATCGCCGTGCGGGTCGTCGGCGCCGACAACGCGACCGGCCGGTCGAGGCGCACCAGGGAGGTCGTGCAGGCCGACCCCACGCCGCCACCGCCGCCGACCCCGTCAGGGTCCCCGCAGCCCGCGCCCTCGCCGGTGCCCACGCCGTCACCGGAGCCGTCGCCTTCACCCTCGGGCTCGCCGCCGCCGGCCACGGGGCCGGCAGGCACGCCCGCGCCCGGCGCGGCGCCCACTCCCGCTCCCTACATGCGGCCGTTCCCGGTCGTGCGCGTCAAGGGCTCGGTCGTGGGCGACGGCGCCGCCATCACGCTGCTGCGCGTCAGCGGTCCGCGGAGGGCCGACGTGCGGGTCAAGTGCACCGGCAGGGGCTGCCCGGTCCGCCGCCTCTCGCGGCACAAGGGCCGGATCCGCGCATTCGAGCGCTTCCTGCCCGCGGGGATCCGGATCACCGTCCGCGTCACCCGTCCGGGTTTCGTGGGCAAGCACGTACGGCTCGTGATCCGCGCGAGCAGGGCGCCCGCACGCCGCGACGCCTGCGCGCTTCCGGGCCGCAAGCGTGCCGTGGCGTGCCCGTCGGCATGAAGCCGGACGCACTCGCGCGCGATCACTGCAGGGCGTGCAGCGCCGGGTAGAGCGCCCGGAACCGCTCGCGACCCTCCCCGTACGCGGCGACCCACTGCGCATCCGGCTCGACCTGGCCGCGCACCTGGACGCACGCCGCCACGGCGGCGGCGGTGTCCGCCCACACGCCGCCGGCCACGCCGCCCAGCAGCGCGGCGCCGTACGCCGCGCCCTCCTCCACCACGGGACGCTCGAGCGGCAGCTCGAGCACCGAGGCGACGATCCGCAGCCACAGCTCCGAGCGCGCGCCGCCGCCTGAGACGCGGCCGCGATCGGGAGCCACGCCCAGCTCGCGCAGCAGGTCGAGCGAGTCGCGCAGCCCGTATGCGACGCCTTCGAGCACGGCGCGCGTCAGCGCGCCCCGGTCGTGGCGGAGCGAGAGGCCGGTGAACGCCCCGCGCGCATCGGGATCGGCGTGCGGGGTGCGCTCACCGGCCAGGTAGGGCAGGAACGTCAGGCCCTCGACGCCGGGCGCCCACGCCGCAGCCTCTCCGACCAGGTCGGGGAACTCGGTGCCGGGCGCCGCGACGTCGCGCAGCCAGCGCAGCGAGCCCGCCGCCGAGAGCATCACGCCCATCGCATGCCAGCCGCCGGGCACGGCGTGACAGAAGGCGTGCACGCGGGCGCGCTCGTCGGCGGCGAACGCCGGCAGCGCGGCGAACACCACGCCGCTGGTCCCGAGCGCGATCGACAACGGGCCGGGACGGTCGACGCCGACGCCCAGCGCGCCGGCCGCCTGGTCGCCGGCACCGGCGGCCACCGGCACGCCGGCGGCGGTCTCGCCCGAGACCTCGGGCGACTCCAGGAGCCGCGGCAGCCAGGCCGGGTCGAGCTCGAGCGCCGCGAGCACCTCCTCGCTCCAGCGCCGCCGCGCGACGTCGAGCAGCAGCGTGCCCGACGCGTCGGCGACGTCGATCGCGTGCTCCCCGCACAGCCGCAGGCGCACGTAGTCCTTGGGCAGCATGATCCGCGCGATGCGGCCGTAGGCGTCGGGCTCGTGCCGGCGCAGCCACAGCAGCTTGGGCGCCGTGAAGCCGGTGAGCGCGCGGTTTCCGGTCAGCGCGATCAGCCGCTCCGGCCCGATCCGCTCCTCGATCTCGGCGCACTCGGCGCCGGTCCGCCCGTCGTTCCACAGGATCGCCGGCCGGATCGGGCGGTCGGACGCGTCGAGCGCCACGAGCCCGTGCATCTGACCGCTGAGGCCAATGCCCGCGACCTCGTCGACGCCGAGCGCGGCCAGCGCCTGCTCGGTCGCCTTCCACCAGTCCTCCGGGTCCTGCTCCGCCCACCCGGGGCGCGGCGTCGAGAGCGGGTACTCCACCTCGCAGCGCGCGAGGATCGCGCCGTCGTCCTCACCGACGGCCAGGGCCTTGACCGCCGTCGTCCCGATGTCCAGCCCGATCAGCGCTCGCATGGTGCGTGATCATCCCGCCTTCCGGACCGGCTCGCTATACGGTCTCGGCGTATGACCAACCCGGACGACGCCCTCACTCCCCGGCCGGAGCACCGCTTCACGTTCGGTCTCTGGACCGTGGGCAATCCCGGCCGCGATCCCTTCGGCGGCCCGACCCGCGACCCCGTCGACCCGGTCGACTCCGTTCGCGAGCTGGCCGAGCTCGGGGCCTGGGGCGTCTCGCTCCACGACGAGGATCTCGTGCCCCACGGCTCCTCGGCCGCCGAGCGTGACCGGATCGTCGCTCGCTTCAAGGCGGCGCTCGCGGAGACGGGTCTCGGGGTCGGGATGGCGACCACGAACCTCTTCGCCCAGCCCGTCTTCAAGGACGGCGCCTTCACGTCCAACGACCGCGGCG
>JBPCNM010000086.1:0-14233 GCA_051001255.1 Solirubrobacteraceae bacterium | reverse complement strand
GCGCCAGCCGGTGACGAGGTCGTCGGCCGGGGCAGCGCCGGCGCAGCCGGCCGCAGCCAGGCGCCATCCGATGACGAGGTCGCCGGCCGGGGCGGAGCGCCGGTCATCCCGCTTCACCGCCCGTCGCTGCCCGGCGCGCAGCCAGCGCCCGCGCGCGTGCGGATCCGCAAGCTGCGCGTGCTCGGCGTGCTCATCGGCCTGAGCATCCTTGCCATCGTCTCGACGGTGTTCGGGATGATGATGGCGGTCACGTCCGACCTGCCCAGCCTGGAGGAGCCGGCCGGCCGCAATTCGGTGCTGACCGACCGGAACGGGCAGCCGCTGGGGCTGCTGACCGGCAACCAGAAGCGGATCTTCCTGAAGTCCGAGGAGATCGCGCCGGTCATGAAGCAGGCGATCATCGCGATCGAGGACCGCCGCTTCTACACCAACGCCGGCATCGACATCCGCGGCATCGGGCGCGCCCTCTACCAGGACATCCGCGCGAAGGAGGCGGTCCAGGGCGGCTCGACCATCACGATGCAGTTCGTCAAGAACGCGCTCGCCGCGCAGGACGAGCGCACGCTGTTCAACAAGCTCCGCGAGGCCGCGCTCGCCTATGAGATCACCCGCAAGTGGTCCAAGGAGCGCATCCTGCGCAACTACCTCAACACGATCTACTTCGGCAACGGCGCCTACGGCATCGAGGCGGCCGCGCGGACGTACTTCGGCAGCAACCATCCCGGCTGTGGCGAGGAGCCGCGCTGCGCGCAGGTGCTGACGCCCGCGGAGGCGGCGCTGATCGCCGGCGTGGTGGCCTCGCCGAGCGCCTTCGACCCGCTCACCGACAAGCCGGCGGCCGGCAGGCGGCGTGCGCTGGTGCTCGACCGCATGGTCGCGCAAGGGTTCATCACGCCCGCGAAGCAGCAGGAGGCGCTCCAGACGTCGCTCCCGACCAGCAAGGACATCCGGCCGCCGGCCGAGGACACGGCGTACCCGTACTTCACCTCGTGGGTCAAGCAGCAGGTGGTCGACAAGCTCGGCGGCGGGCAGGAGGGCGCGCGCCGCGCGTTCGAGGGCGGGCTGACCGTACAGACCACCCTCGACGTGCGGCTCCAGCAGGCCGCCGAGCAGGCGGTCGAGTCGTGGCTGCCATACGAGGGCGGCCCGCGCGCGTCGCTGGTCGCGATCAAGAACAGCACGGGCGAGGTGCTCTCGATGGTCGGCGGCGACGACTACGCCACGACCCCGTTCAACCTCGCCACCCAGGGCCAGCGCCAGCCCGGCTCGGCCTACAAGCCGTTCGTGCTCGCCCAGGCGCTGAGCGACGGCGTCTCGCCGGAGTCCACGTGGAACTCGCGCCAGGTCGACATCTGCGTCTCGGAGACGAACAAGGGCAAGTGCCGCGAGTACTTCGACGTCAACAACTACGAGGACGCCTACGGCGGGATCCGCACGCTGCGCACGGCGACGACCTACTCCGACAACGCCGTCTACGCCCAGCTCGGCGTCCAGGTCGGCACGCGCAAGATCGCGAAGCTCTCGCGCCGGCTCGGCATCCGCACGCCGGTCTCGCACAACTTCGCGATGACGCTCGGCGGGCTGCGGCAGGGCGTCACGCCGCTCGACATGGCGCACGCCTACGAGACGCTGGCCCAGGGCGGCCGGCTCACGTACGGCACGATGAGCCCGGGCGCCGTCGACCGCAAGGAGCTCGGCCTGCCGGTGCCCGGCCCGGTCGGGATCCGCAAGATCGGCAAGCCCGACGACGACTCCAAGCTCAAGCCGATCACGCTGCCCGGCGGCCAGAAGGCCGAGAACGAGCGCGTGTCCTGGCCGGTGCTCAAGTCCTCGGTGGCGGGTGAGATCTCCTCGATGCTCTCCACCGTGGTCGCGCAGGGCACCGGGACGCGCGCACAGATCCCCGGCACGTTCGTGGCCGGCAAGACCGGCACCACCGAGAACTACGGCGACGCCTGGTTCGTCGGCTGGACGAACGAGCTGACCGTCGCCGTGTGGGTCGGCTACCCCGACGAGCTGCGGCCGATGGAGACCGAGTTCAACGGCCAGCCCGTGGCCGGCGGCACGTTCCCCGCGGCGATCTGGAAGTCGTTCATGGACGAGGCACGCACCTACGAGGACTACGGTAAGCCCGAGGACGACGAGGACCCGGTCCCGCCGTCGCCGGATGCGCCGGTGACGCCGGGCACGACGGCGCCGACCGAGCCGACGCCGCAGGAAGCGCCGCCCACCGGCGAGGGCGGCGGCACGGGGCCCGAACCGGCCCCGGCGCCTGCCGAGGTGGCGCCCGAGCCCGAGGCGCCGCCGACGGAGGAGCAGCCCCCGGCCGCGCAGCAGCCGGCTCCCCCAGCCAGCACGGGTGGGGGCACCGCTCCGGCGCCTGAGTAGGTCGGCATGGCAGGAGGGCGTAAAACGTCGCATCACGCAGGATCACACCGCGCCGCAGCCGCCCGGCGCGCCCTCCCACCCCCTGGCGAGCCGCGCTCGATGCGGCCGTTGAAGTAGATGCCGATCCCGCCGCGCCACCCCCGCAACCGCGCCACCCAACCGCCTACACGGCCCGCAATTCCGCCGGCCACGGCCGCGACACGCTGCGCGACCCGGTGGCGCAGAAGCGCCACTCCAGCTCCGCCGCCTTCGTGATCCCGATCCGGGTGCCGGTCACGACCGCGACATCCTCCCACCCCGGCGGGCGCGGCCCGACGCGCAGCGGCCCCGCGACCAGGTCGGCGCCGTCGAGCTCGAGCTCGATGTCGAGCGCCTGCGTGAGCTTGCCGGGCCCCGAGCACAGCTGCTCGACCGCGTGCAGGCCGCGCCGCTCGCGCATCGTCTCGAGCGCCGCGATCGGCTCCAGCGCGCGGATGAGTACGGCAGCGCCGACGCCCTCGGACTCGCAGACCGCGTTGACGAGCGCATGGATGCCGTAGGAGCGGTAGACGTAGGCGGTGCCGGGCGGCCCGAACAGCACGCGCGTGCGCGGCGTCACGCCGACGTAGGCGTGGCAGGCCGGCTCGGACTGGTGGTAGGCCTCGGTCTCGACGATCACCCCGGCCGTGCTCCCGTGCGCCAGCGTGCAGCCGACCATGTCCCGTGCCACCTCCAGCACCGGCCGGGCGTAGAACTGCGCCGGCAGCGCCACCGCTAGGAAAGCGGCGAGGCGTCGGCCGACGGCGAGGCCTCCGGCCGAGGCAGGAGGGGCGCCGGATGGGGAAGGTCCGGCTGGCCTTCGAGCTCAGCGCGCGCGTGCGAGAGCTGCTCGCGCACGCGCACGAGCGCCGTCCCGCCCTCCGACACCTTGGACTCCAGCCACGACTGCCGGGCCAGGACGTCGTAGAACTCGTCGTCGAGCGCGTCGGAGTGGTGCGCGAGCTCCTCGCGCGTGAGGTCCGAGAGCGGGCGCCCGGCCGCGAGCGCCTCGCGCACGATCCCCGCCACGATGCCGTGCGACTGGCGGAACGGGACGCCGCGCCGGACCAGGAGATCGGCGATGTCGGTCGCCGCGATCAGCTCGTCGGCCGCCGCGGCGGCGAGCCGCTCGCGCTCGAACGCGATGCCGGAGAGCATCCCGGCGGCGGCCTGCAGGCACAGGTCGAGCGTGTCGACGGCGTCGAACAGGTGCTCCTTGTCCTCCTGCATGTCCTTGTTGTAGGTGAGCGGGAGGCCGTGCATCACGCCGTGCAGCGCCGTCAGCCGGGCGACCACGCGCGGCGCCTTGGCACGCAGCAACTCCGCCGCGTCCGGATTCTTCTTCTGCGGCATGATCGAGGAGCCCGACGCCCACGCGTCGGAGACCTCGCAGAAGCCGAACTCCTGCGAGGACCAGAGCACGAGCTCCGCGCCCAGGCGCGAGAGATGCGTCACACACGTGGCGGCCGCCGCGAGGAAGTCGAGCACGAAGTCGCGGTTGGAGACCGCGTCGATCGAGTTGGGCGCCACCGCGGCGAAGCCGAGCTCGCGCGCCACGAGCCCGCGGTCGGTCGCGAAGTTCACGCCCGCGAGCGCGCCGGCCCCGAGCGGCAGCTCCGAGGTGGAGCCGAGCACGAACTCGAAGCGCCGCGCGTCGCGCCGGAACATCCAGAAGTACGCGAGCAGATGGTGCGACAGGTACACCGGCTGGGCGCGCTGGAGGTGCGTGTAGCCGGGCATCGCCCAGTCCTCGTGGCGCTCGGCGAGCTGGACGAGCACGCTCTGCAGGTGCTGGAGCTTCTCGAGCGTCTGCAGCGCGTGCGCGCGCGTGAACATGGCCATGTCGGTGGCGACCTGGTCGTTGCGCGAGCGCGCGGTGTGCAGCTTGCCGCCGACCGGGCCGACGATCTCGGTCAGCCGCCGCTCGATCGCCAGGTGGATGTCCTCGTCGTCGTCGCGGAACGCGAACGTCCCGCCGTCCAGCTCGGCCTCGACGCGTTCGAGCCCGCCGAGCAGGGCGTCGCGCTCCGCGTCGGCGATGATCCCGACGGCCGCCAGCATGGTCGCGTGCCCACCCTACTGCTCGACGTCGTAGGGCCCGAGCCGCCAGTCGACCCCGATCGAGGCGTTGAGCTGACGGAAGATCGGGTGCTGGGGCTCCGAGAAGCGCGACACACCGCCATCATGCCTGCAATGGAGGTCGTCGTGCGCGCCGCCCGCCCCGACGATCCCGCGGACGCTCTGCTGTTCGCTTCGGCGGCGCCCTACTACGCGGCGTACGCGGGCAGCGACGCGCGCGCCCGCCGGCTCCTACGCGTGCTCTATCCGCGCGACGGGCACACGGCGAGCTGGCAGGTCTGCCACGTGGCCGAGGCCGGGAGCGGCGTCGTCGGAATGCTCGCCGCGTTTCCCTCCGACGCGAGCGACGCGCTGGCCCGTCGCTTCGTGCGGCTGACGCTCGCGCACTCGCCGCCGTGGCGGCTCCCGGCGCTGTTCCGCCACCTGCGCGCAACCGCCGCGGTCTCGCCGCACCCGCCGGCGGGGACGCTCTACGTCGATGCGCTGGCCACCGATCCGGCGCACCGGCGGCGCGGGGTCGCCCGGATGCTGCTGGCCGAGGCCGAGCGGATGGCGGCGGACGCCGGACTGGCCGGCGTGGCGCTCGACACGGGGATCGAGAACCGCGCGGCCCGGGCGCTGTACGAGCGCGCCGGCTTCGTCTCGCGCGGGCTGCGGCCGGCGCCCGACGAGCGGACCGCCCGCGCCGTCGGCGGCTCGGGCTTCATCGGCTACGTCAAGCCGCTATGACCTGCGCCAGCGCGTCGGCGACCCGCGCGACCTGGCCCTGGGTCATCTGCGGGAAGAACGGCAGCGCGAGCGACGCCGCGGCGACGCGCTCGCAGACCGGGAACTCGCCCTCGCGGTGCCCGAAGCGCTCGCGGTAGAACGACATCAGGTGGATGGCGGGCAGGTACGGCTTGGACTGCACGCCGAGCTTGCGCAGGGCGATCATCGTGGCGTCCCGTCCGGCGTCCTCGGGCAGCTGGACGACGAACACGAACCAGCCGCGCACGTTGCCGCCGGCGTCCGGGCACGGCAGCGTGAGCCCGCGCTCGGCGGCGAGGCCGGCCAGCGCCTCGCGGTACCAGCCCGCGACCTGCGCGCGGGCGGCGAGCATGTCGTCGAGCCGCTCGAGCTGCGCGCAGCCCAGCGCGCAGGCGATGTCCGAGAGCCGGTAGTTGAAGCCGAGCCGGTCGTGGTCGAGCCAGTCCATGTCGGGTGCGCGGCCCTGGTTGCGCTCGGCGTCGATGCGCACCTTGTGCTCGGCCGACCCGAGCGTGACCATCCCGCCCTCGCCCGTGGTCAGCTGCTTGTTGGCGTAGAAGCCGAAGATCGCGGGGTGCCCGCGCCCGCCGACCGGCGTGCCGTCCGCGTAGCGGGCGCCGAGCGCCTCCGCGGCGTCCTCGACGATCGGCAGCCCGTGGCGCTCGAAGCCGGGCATGTCGGCGGGGTAGCCGAAGATGTGGACCGGCATCAGGACGCGCGTGCGGCCGGTGATCGCCGCCGCCGCGGCGTCAGGGTCGAGGTCGAGCGTGACCGGGTCGATGTCGGCGAACACCGGCGTCGCGCCCTCGTAGACGGCGGCGTTGGCGCTCGCCACGAACGAGAACGGCGTGGTGACCACCTCGTCGCCCCGCTCCAGCCCGACCGCCCTCAGGGCGAGGTGCAGCCCGGTCGTGCCCGAGGAGACCGCGCAGGCGTGGCGGGCGCCGACGCGCTCGGCGAACGCGGCCTCGAACGCACCGACGCGCGGGCCGAGCGAGAGGTGGCCGGAGCGCAGCACCTCCAGCACGGCCTGCTCCTCGGCCTCCCCGATGACCGGCCTGGCCAGCGGGATGACGTCGAGGCCGGTACTCACGAGGCCTTCGTCCTGTCTCGACTGCCTCGCTGCGCTCATCACCGCTTGTGGCTTTGCCACGTCTCGGCTCGCCACCGGGCTTCGCCCTGGGAGGCGCCGCGCTTGTGCTGCACGCGACCGGGCAGCATGCCCGCCTCCAGCGAGTCCACCAGCGCGTCCCAGCTCGCCTCGATCACGTTCTCCGACACGCCGATCGCGCCCCAGGTGTCGGTCCCGTCGGATGCGTCGAGCAGCACGCGGGTGACCGCGCCGGTCGCCTTGCGCTCGTCGAGGATGCGGACCTTGTAGTTGACCAGGCGCACGTCGGCGAGGCGCGGGTAGGTCTCGACGATCGCGGCGCGCAGGGCGGCGTCGAGCGCGTGGACCGGGCCGTTGCCCTCGGCGGTGCGGACGTAGCGCTCCCCGTCCACCCAGATCTTGATCGTCGCCTCGGTCCCGACGCGCCCGTCCTCGCGCTTCTCGGCGATCACGCGCCAGGACTCCAGCCGGAACAGCGGCCGGTAGGAGCCGGTCTCGCGCCGGATCAGCAGGTCGAAGGAGCCGTCGGCGGCCTCGAAGTGGAAGCCCTCGTGCTCGAGCCGCTTGACGCGCTCGACCACCCGCGCGGCCGCCGCGGGGTCCAGGTCGACGCCGGTGACCTCCGCGCGCGCCAGCACGGTGCCCTTGCCGCTGAGCTCGGAGATCAGCACGTCCCGGGTGTTGCCGACCGCGGCGGGATCGATGTGCTCGAACGTGGCCGGGTCGGTGGCCACGCCGGCGACGTGCATGCCGCCCTTGTGCGCGAACGCGTTGACGCCGACGTACGAGCGGTTCGGGTCGGGGACGAAGTTGAGCAGCTCGTCGAGGTAGTGCGATGCCTCGGTGAGACCGCTCAGCTCGGGCAGGCACTCGCGCCCCATCTTCAGCTGCAGGTTCGCGACGATCGAGACGAGATTGGCGTTGCCGCAGCGCTCGCCGTAGCCGTTCATCGTGCCCTGCACCATCGTCGCACCGGCGCGGACCGCGGCGAGCGAGTCGGCCACGCCGCACTCGGCGTCGTTGTGGCAGTGGATGCCCACCGACGTGTCCAGCGCCGCCGCCACGGCCGCCGTCGCCTGCTCGACCTCGTGCGGGAGCGAGGCGCCGTTGGTGTCGCACAGCGTCACCCAGGCCGCGCCGGCTTCGGCGGCCGCGCGGGCGCAGCGCAGGGCGTACTCGCGGTCGTCGCGCCAGGCGTCGAAGAAGTGCTCGCAGTCGTACACGACGGTCTTCCCCTCGCCGACGAGGAACGCGACCGACTCCTCGATCATGCGCAGGTTCTCGTCGCCGTCGACGCGCACGACCTTCTCCAGGTGCAGGCTCCAGGTCTTGCCCACCAGCGTGCAGACCGGCGCGAACGAGCCGGCCAGCAGCCGCAGCGCCTCGTCGTCGGCGGCCGCGACCCCGCGCCGGCGCGTCATCCCGAACGCCGCGATCTCTGCCGTGGCGAACGTCTCGTGCGCGAGCAGCTCGAACAGCTCGGCCTCCTTGGGGTTGGAGGCGGGAAAGCCGGCCTCGATCAGCGGCACCCCCAGCTCGTCGAGCATGTGCGCGACGCGCAGCTTCTCCCCGGCCGAGAGCGACATGCCCTCCCCCTGCATGCCGTCGCGCAGCGTGCAGTCATAGACCGTGATCCGGCTCACGCGGCGCGCGCCGGCGCTTGCACCAGGTCGAGCCACTCCGCGTAGCGCTCCGAGCGCCCGTGCAGGGCGTCCTCGAACGCGCGCTGGACGGTGCGGGTGATCTCGCCTGGCTCGCCGGTGCCGACCGGCCGGTCGTCGACCTCGCGCAGCGGCGTCAGCTCGGCCGCCGTGCCGGTCATGAAGATCTCGTCGGCGAGGTAGAGCTCCGCGCGCGCGACGTCGCGCTCGACGACCTCGTAGCCGAGGTCGCGCGCGATCGTGATGACCGAGGCGCGGTTGATGCCGCCGAGGATGTCGGCGCTGAAGCCGGGCGTCGCGATCACGCCGTCTTTGACGAAGAACAGGTTCTCGCCCGAGCCCTCGCAGACCATCCCGCGGCTGTCGAGCAGGATCGCCTCCTCGTAGCCCGCCTTGGAGACCTCGATCTTGGCGAGCACGGAGTTGACGTACTGACCGGTCGCCTTGGCGGCCGGGATGACCGCGTCGGAGGAGATGCGCCGGAACGAGGCAACCTTGCCGCGCACGCCGCGCTGCTTGCCCTCGTCGCCGAGGTAGGCGCCCCACTCCCACGCGGCGATCGTCACGTCGACCGGGCAGTCGAGCGGGAACAGGCCCATGGGGCCGGCGCCGCGGAACACCAGCGGGCGGATGTAACAGGACTTCAGCCCGTTGCGCACGATCGTCTCGTGCGTCGCGGTGCGCAGCTCCTCGCGCGTGTAGGGGATGTCCATCAGGTACATCCCGGCCGAGCGGTACAGGCGGTCGATGTGCTCGGCGTGGCGGAAGATCGCGGTGCCGCGCGAGGTCTCGTAGGCGCGGATGCCCTCGAAGACGCCGGTGCCGTAGTGCAGCGCGTGGGTGAGCACGTGGACCTTGGCGTCCTCCCAGGCGACGAGCTCCCCGTTCATCCAGATGAGGTCCGCTTGGTTCCCGCTCACAGCTCTCCCAACACCGCCTCGGTCGCCTCGGCGGTCGTCGCGCTTCCGCCCAGGTCCGCGGTGCGCAGCCCGCCGGCCAGGGCCCGGTCGACCGCCGATTCTAGGGCAGCGGCCTCCGCTTCCAGCGACAATCCGTGCCGCAGCATCAGCGCCGCCGAGAGGATCATCGCGAGCGGGTTGGCGATCCCCTTGCCGGCGATGTCGGGCGCCGAGCCGTGCACGGGCTCGAACAGGCCCGGGCCGCTGTCGCCGAGGCTGGCGCTCGGCAGCATCCCGAGCGAGCCCGTGAGCATCGCCGCCTCGTCGGAGAGGATGTCGCCGAACATGTTGTCGGCGAGGATCACGTCGAAGTGGCGCGGGGCGGCGACGAGCCTCATTGCCGCCGAGTCGACGAGCTGGTGCTCGATCTCCACGTTCGGGAACTCGGTCGCGTGCACGCGCGTCACCACCTCGCGCCAGAGCCGGCCGGTCTCCAGCACGTTCATCTTGTCGATGCTCGTCACCCGGGTGCGCGCGGCCCGGAACGCGGTGCGCGCGATCCGCTCGATCTCGGGCGTGCTGTACTCGCACAGGTCCGACGCGTAGCTGTCGGTGCGCGTCTTGGCGCCGAAGTAGATGCCGCCGGTGAGCTCGCGCACGACGAGCAGGTCGGTGCCCTCGATCAGCTCCCGCTTGAGCGGGCTGGCGTCGTAGAGCGCCGGCAGCGGCCGGATGGGGCGCAGGTTGGCGTACAGGCCCAACGCCTTGCGCAGGCCGAGCAGCCCCTGCTCCGGGCGCGGCGCGGACGCGTCGGTCGAGTCCCACTGCGGGCCGCCGACGGACGCGAGCAGCACGGCGTCGGCGGCCCTGCAGGCCGCGACCGTGTCGTCGGTGAGCGCGGTGCCGTGGGCGTCGATCGAGGCGCCGCCGAACGAGCGCTCGTCGTATGCGAAGGAGCCGACCGCGTCCAGGACGCGCGTCGCCCCGGCGAGGACCTCGGGGCCGATGCCGTCGCCGGGCAGCGTGACGATGTGGTGGGAAGCCATGAGCGCAGCGAGACTACAGCGCCACCGTGTCCGGCCCGTCGCGTTCGCGGTCGGACTCGTAGGCGGCGATCGCGTCGCCGAGCTGCAGCGTGAGCGCGATGTCGTCCAGGCCCTCCAGCAGGCGCCGGCGGCGCTCGGGGTCGAGCGCGAACGGCACGGCACGGCCGTCGAAGCGGACCTCGAGCGCCTCCAGGTCGACCTCGGCCGTTCGCGCGGTCATCAGCGCACGCACCTCCGCGTCGGGCAGCACGACGGGCAGCAGGCCGATCTTCGTGCAGTTGGAGAAGAAGATGTCGGCGAAGCTCGCCGACACGACCGCCTTGAACCCGTAGTCCTGCAGCGCCCAGGGCGCGTGCTCGCGGCTGGAGCCGCAGCCGAAGTTCGGCCCCGCGGCCAGGATCGGGTTGGCGGGCAGGTCCCAGCCCGGCTCCTTGGCCCAGTCGTAGAACAAGAACTCGCCGAACCCGGTCCGTTCGACGCGCTTGAGGAACTGCTTCGGGATGATCTGGTCCGTGTCGACGTCGGCGCGATCGAGCACGCTGACGAGACCGGAGATGACGCCGACGGGCTCCATGTCAGTGGCCGTTCCACGTGCGGATGTCGACGAAGTGGCCCTCGACGGCGGCCGCGGCGGCCATCTCGGGCGAGACGAGGTGCGTGCGCCCGCCGCGGCCCTGGCGCCCCTCGAAGTTGCGGTTCGAGGTCGAGGCGCAGCGCTCGCCCGGCGCGAGGATGTCCGGATTCATGCCCAGGCACATCGAGCAGCCCGCGGTGCGCCAGTCGAAGCCGGCCGCCGTGAACACGCGGTCCAGGCCCTCGGCCTCGGCCTGCGCGCGGACCTGCTCGGAGCCCGGCACGACCATCGCCCGCACGTCGGAGGACACCGTGCGGCCCTCGACGACGCGCGCGGCGGCGCGCAGGTCGCCGATCCGGGCGTTCGTGCAGGAGCCGATGAACACGCGGTCCAGGCGCACCTCCTGCATCGGCGTCCCCGGCTCGAGCGCCATGTAGCGCAGCGCACGCTCGTCGGTCTCGGTGGCCGGCTCGGGCACGCTGTCACGCACCCCGACGACCTGCGCGGGCGTCGTGCCCCAGGTGATCAACGGCGAGAGCGAGCTCGCATCGACCACGATCTCGCGGTCGAACGCGGCGCCGTCGTCGGTGCGCAGCCCGCGCCAGCGCTCGATCGCGGCGCTCAGGTCGGCCGGCGCCGCCGGCCGGCCCTCCAGCCACGCGAACGTCGTGTCGTCGGGCGCGATCATGCCCGCCCGGCCGCCACCCTCGATCGTCATGTTGCACACGGTCATGCGGCCCTCCATCGAGAGCGCCGCGATCGCCGGGCCCGCGTACTCGACCACGTGACCGGCGGCGCCGTCGGTCCCCATCTGGCCGATCGTGCCCAGGATCAGGTCCTTGGCCGTGACGCCGGCGCCCAGGCTGCCCTCGTAGCGGATGCGCATGGAGCGCGGCTTGGGCTGGGCGAGCGTCTGCGTGGCCAGCACGTGCTCGACCTCGCTGGTGCCGATGCCGAACGCCAGCGCGCCGAACGCGCCATGCGTGGCGGTGTGCGAGTCGCCGCAGACGATCGTCATGCCGGGCTGGGTGACGCCCAGCTCCGGCCCGATGATGTGGACGATCCCCTGGCGTTCGGAGCCGAGCGAGTAGAGCGGGACGCCGAACTCGGCGCAGTTGCGCTCGAGCGTCTCGACCTGCACGCGCGAGAGCTCGTCGCGGATCCGCGCGGCGACCGGCGTCCCGTCGGTCGGCACGTTGTGGTCGGCGGTGGCGAGCGTGCGATCGGGCCGGCGCACGCCGCGGCCGGCCAGGCGCAGCCCGTCGAACGCCTGCGGGCTGGTCACCTCGTGGACCAGGTGCAGGTCGATGTAGACGACCTCCGGCGCGACCTCGTGGGCGGCCCAGATCTTGTCGAACAGCGTGGTGGCGCTCATGAGCGACGCAGTCCCGCCGACACGATCGCCAGCAGCACTGCCTCCTCCTTTCCGGCGTTTGCGAAGTGGTGCGGCAGGTCGGCGTCGAAGGTCACGCAGTCGCCGGCCGCGAGCGCGTGCTCGGCGCCGTCGATCGCCAGCCGCAGCGTGCCGCGCTCGACGACCGCGGTCTCGCGCGCGCCGGGCTCGTGCATCGGCGGGTCGCCGGGCCCCCCGGTGACGGCGCCGGGCGTGAGCACGTGGCGCGAGACCTCGGCGCGCTGGCCGGGCAACGGCGGCGTGAGGACCTCGTAGCGGTGCCCGCCGGAGCCGCCGGCGCGCCGCTCGGCGACGCGCACGATGCTCACCGATCCCGCCTCGTCGAGCCGCAGCAGCTGAGAGAGCCGCAGCCGCAGCCCGGACGCGATCCGGGCCGCGACGTGCAGCGTCGGGCTCGTCTCGCCGCGCTCGACCTGCGACAGCATCGGCGCCGACACGCCCGAGCGCTCGGCCAGGTCGCGCAGCGACATGCCCTCAGCCTCCCGCAGTGCCTTCACGCGCGGGCCGACCACGACGATTGCCGGCTCCGTCATACGATCGTACGCTATCACGTACGCCGCGTGCCCGCAGCTCCCGCACCGCGCCGATCGCGTCGTCGGCGCGCAGCAAGGTGGAGCCCGACCAGGTGAGGTCGTCCTGGCTGAGCGTGCGGGACGCCGTCGGTGTCCTCGTCGCGCCCGCCCGGTGCCTGCACGACGCCGTCCAGGGTCGTGAAGTCGCCGAGAATGATCTGCATTGCTGCGCCTCGCTCGGCTCGTCATGTGACACCTGCGGCACTATGCTCGCGCCATGACGACGGTGCTCTGCGTACCACAGTGGCAAGGATCAGGTTCAGGCCAGGCGCCGCGGCTCATGGCGGGCGCTCGGCGTACCGCCGAGCTGGTTCCGGCCGACGCCCGGGTCATGGTGCCGGTACTCGATGCGGACGGTCAAACCGCTGCCGGGGTACGCGCGCTCGACGTGCTCGTGGAGAACCTGCGGCTGACCCAGGACACCCTGGCCGGCATCGACGATCTGGTGGTGACCGCCGGCGGCGACTGCGGCGTCGAGCTCGCACCGGTCGCCGCCGCCCGCGCCCGGCACGGCGACCGGCTGACGGTGCTGTGGATCGACGCGCACCCGGACGTGAGCACTCCGCAGACGTTGCCGTCGGGCTCGTTCCACGGGATGGTGCTGCGTACGCTGCTCGGCGAAGGCCCGGTGCCGCTCACTCCGGAGAAGCCGCTGGCGCCGGAGCAGGTGATGCTCGCGGGAGTCCGGGCGTTCGAACTGGGGCAACGTGAGTACATCGAGCAGGCCGGGATCCGGTGCTACGGCGTCGAGGACCTCGAAAGAGCGCTCGACGGTCTCACCGGTCCGGTGTACGTGCACGTCGACCTCGACGTCCTCGACCCCACGGACTTCGCCTCCACCTGCTATCCCGAACCGGACGGGGTGCCACTGCAACGACTGATCGATCTGGTCTCCTGCGTCGACGACGTCGTCGGAGCGAGCATCACGGAGCATGCGCCGTCCGGCGACGCCGACGATGCCGGCGATGCCGACGTGATCCGCCGGCTGGGCACCGCGCTTCGCCGCTGACCAGCGGGCTTGGCACTGGAACCGCGGCCGAATGCGCGGCAGGATGCACGGCGATGGACACGGACCGCACCGCGCCGCTCACCGATGACCTCGCCGACTGGAGGCCGGTGCCCCGGCCGGCGCACCGCCCCTTGCACGGCGCCCGCGTTCGGCTCGAGCCGCTCGACCCCGACCGCCACGGCGACGACCTGTTCGCCGCCGGGCACGACCCGGGCGGAGACCCGCACCTGTGGCGCTACCTGCCCTACGGGCCGTTCGCCGACGCCGGCGAGCTGCGCGCCTGGCTCACCGCGCGCGCCGCCTGCACCGACCCGCTCTTTCGCGCGGTCGTGGACACGGCGACCGGCCGCGCGGGCGGCGTCGTCTCCTTCCTGCGCATCGAGCCCGCCCACGGCTGCATCGAGATCGGCCACATCTGGTTCGGCGCCGACCTGCAGCGCACGCCGCAGGCGACCGAGGCGATCTACCTGCTCGCGCGCCACGCCTTCGACGACCTCGGCAACCGCCGCCTCGAATGGAAATGCGACGCCGCGAACGCCCGCTCCCGCGCGGCTGCCGAGCGCTTCGGCTTCAGCTTCGAGGGCGTGTTCCGCCAGAACCTGATCGTCAAGGGCCGCAACCGCGACACCGCCTGGTTCTCGCTGCTCGACCGAGAGTGGCCGGCGGCCCGCGCCGCCTTCGAGGCTTGGCTGGCGCCGGAGAACTTCGACGCCGA